>NZ_JAJQJF010000021.1:0-95367 GCF_021213615.1 Cupriavidus sp. UGS-1
ATGCCTGGTGACCATAGCAAGTCGGAACCACCCCTTCCCATCCCGAACAGGACCGTGAAACGACTTCGCGCCGATGATAGTGCGGACTACCCGTGTGAAAGTAGGTCATCGCCAGGCTCTCCATTCAGAAACGCCCCAGATCTCACCAGGTCTGGGGCGTTTTGCTTTGCGGCAGGCCGAAATAGAACGACATTGTGTGCCCCAGCCCGCAGACGGAATACAACAGATTGGCCGCCAAGGTGAAGTCACCGGTTCCGCACCCGATCGGGCTCTGCTATGGTGTCGCTCGGCGTTGGCACCCGCCCTGTTTCAGGGCATGGCAGGCCGGCGTCGTGCAATCACAGCCGCGGCCGATCCAGCGCCCGGCGATCGGAAGTTCGGGAGAGAGGGATGGCCGCAAACAGGCCCGGAATCATCGGCATGGACCTGCGCAGGCCCGCGGTTGCAGCCGCACTTTGTGTGCTGACCGCCGCATTGGCGGCATGTTCGACCTCTTCATCACCACCGATCGACTCAGCGGCCCGCGCGCCGTCGGCGAAGCCATCGATCAAGATCGCCGCGACCGACTGCCGCGGCTTTCATAAGCGGCTCGCCGCTTCTTCCACCGCCAGAATGCTGCGCACGCAAGCATCGGCCGGCACGGGCGCTGCGGGGGTGTTTCACAAAGTTGCCGACGGAAGCGAGCAAGAAGGCGGCGAGCCGACGCCGTTGCCGCATCTTCCATTATTTTCCGCGTCCGATCCCGAGCAATCGCTGCCGGCCGGCTGGCGCAGTTGGACCGTCAACCGCAGCAAGACGCCGACGCAATATGCGCTGGCCGAAGTCGACCAGCGTGTCGTGCTGCATGCCCGCGCCGAGGGCTCGGCGTCGGGGCTCTATGTCCCGCTGACGCCGCGCGATCCCGGCAAGCTGCGTTGGGCCTGGAAGACCCGCGACGTCATCGCCGACGGCGACAACGCCGCCGGGCCACGCGAAGACGCGCCGCTGCGGGTGTTCGTGGCGTTCGATGGCGACAAGAGGACGCTGTCGCTGAAGGACCATCTGATGGACGAGATGGCACGGCTGATGACAGGCCGCGAGATGCCTTACGCGACGTTGATGTACATCTGGGGTTCGAAACGCGCGGAAGGGACCGTCATTCCGAATCCCCATACCGAGCGGGTTCGCATGATCGTGGCCGACTCGGGCACGCGTCACGCGAGGCAATGGCGCTGCCATGAGCGAGATCTGCGGGCCGACTATCGCGCCGCCTTCGGCAAGGAGCCGGGCCGCCTGCTCGCGGTCGGCATCATGACGGACACCGATAACACCAAGAGCCAGGCTGAAGCCTGGTATGGCGACATCGCGCTGGATTAGCGGCGGGCAGACCGATACGACGGTCCATCGCCGAAAATCAATCGCCGAAAATTCGATCGGCGAGGACCAACCGGCGAAGAACAGGCGCTCACGCCGCGAGCACGGGATCGGTCAAGGCCAGCGCCGCGAACGAAGCCAGCCAGTGCGTACCGACATAGTCCCCACTGACCGCCTGCGCCAGCGACGCGTCCAGATGATCGGCCCACGCGGCCGCCGCTTTCGTCCGCAACGGTTCCGGCAGCGACGGCCCCAGCAGGCGCCAGCACCAGGCGCGCGACAGGTTCAGTCCGTCGAGGTGCACCAGCTTCGGATCGGTGCGATCGGCGACCACCACCGGCGTCAGCCAGGTCGCCAGATCGCTGGGCGCCGGCGCAAACATCTCCCACCATTCGGCGAACGCGCAGTCGTCCAGCGCCCTGCGCATCAGCACCGCCTCCATCAGGCCGCCTGACAGGAACTCGTCGCCGCCCGGCTCATAGCGGGCCGGGTAGCGCTGGTCGTGGCCGAACCAGCGATGCGCGCGCCGCGCGATGGCCCGGCGCAGCGCCGGATGGCCCTCGGTGCGCGCATAACCGTCCGCCAACACCAGCGCGAAGGCGCTGTTGGCGTGCGTGCCGGTGCGGATCGGGAAGTCGGCGATATCGAGATAGTCGGTCAGCCGGCCGGCCAGATCGGTCGCCAGCGGCTCGCAGGCCTTCGCCCAGCGCTGGACCTGCTCGTCGGCCCCGGGAAATTCGCGCAACTCCGCCTGCAGCCGCAGGATCCAGGCCCACCCATAGGGACGTTCGAAGGTCGCGCACCCCGGCCGCTGGAAATAGGCAAGTTCGGCCGCGACCGCCTGCGCCTGCCACTGGATATCGAGCGTCGAGCGGATCGCGCCGGCCTCGGGAAGATCGGGCCGCTGCGCCAGCAGCCGGACCAGCAGCCAGTGCATATGCACGCTGGAGTGCCAGTCATAGCTGCCGAAATAGACCGGATGCAGCGTGCGTGGCTCGGCCAGGTCGCCGGCGCCCATCATCATGTGGTCGACGCGGTAGGGATAGGGCCGCAGGATGTTCTCGAGCGCGACCTGGGCGAAGGCGCTGGCGGTCGCGATATCGAGTGCCGGCAGCGCGGCCCGCCCGGCCGTGCCAGTCACGCCGGCAATGTCCTCGCCGCTCACGCCGGCGCCAGCCACTTCTCGACCAGCTTGACGAAGAACGTCGAGCCGACTGGAAGGATCTCGTCGTTGAAGTCGTAGCTGGGGTTGTGCAGCATGCAGGGCCCGATGCCGTGGCCCGCCTCGCGGTGCCCGCCCTCGCCGTTGCCGATGAACAGATAGCAGCCGGGCCGCTCGAGCAGCATGAAGGAAAAGTCCTCGGCGCCCATCGTCGGTTCGACGTTGGCCTCGACGTTGTCGACGCCGACCAGCTCCCGTGCGACCTCGACCGCGAAGGCCGCTTCGGCGGCGCTGTTGACGGTCGGTGGATAGTTGCGGTCGAAGTTGAATTCGATGGTGCAGTCGAAGGCCGTGGCGACGGCGCGCGCCACCTCTTCCATGCGCCGTTCGATCAGGTCGAGCACCGGCAGCGTGAAGGTGCGCACGGTGCCGCCGATCCATGCCTCGTTGGGCACGATATTGGTGGCGTCGCCGGCGTGGAACTGCGTGACCGAGATCACCGCCGCGTCGATCGGCCGCTTGTTGCGGGTGATGATGCCCTGCAGCGCCCCCACGATCTGGGCCGCGGTGAAGACCGGGTCGTTGCCGTTATGCGGCATCGCGGCATGCGCGCCCTTGCCGCGCACGACGATGCGGAACTCGTTGCTCGATGCCATCAGCGGGCCGGGGCAGGTGCCGAACGAACCGGCCGGCATGCCGGGCCAGTTGTGCATGCCGAACACCGCGTCGCACGGGAAGCGCTCGAACAGGCCGTCGCGAATCATCTCGCGCGCACCGCCGCCGCCTTCCTCGGCCGGCTGGAAGATCAGATGGACGGTGCCGTCGAAATTGCGGTGCCGCGCGAGGTAGCGGGCGGCGCCGAGCAGCATCGCGGTATGGCCATCGTGTCCGCACGCGTGCATCTTGCCCTCGTATTGCGAGCGGTGGCCGAAGGTGTTCGCCTCCTGCAGCGGCAGCGCGTCCATGTCGGCGCGCAGTCCGATGCTGCGCGCGCTGCTGCCGTTGCGGATCACGCCGACCAGGCCGGTCTTGCCCAGGCCCCGATGGACCTCGATGCCCCAGTCGGTCAGCGTGCGCGCAACCACGTCGGCGGTGCGCTGCTCCTCGAATCGCAATTCCGGATGAGCGTGAATATCGCGGCGGATCGAACGGATCTCGTCTTGCGCCTGGAGGATTTCGGGGATCAGGGTCATGGCCGTGGCAGCAGCGGTAAGCGGTGATAAACGAGAAGGTAATGACCCGGGGAGAAACACCGGGTCGGCAATACGGAATGGGGAAACCGCAGGGGGTGAAACAACCGGATCATACGACGCCCCGCCGGAATGCGCCAAAACCGGCGCCGAAACCGAGGGTCAACACCAGCGGCCACCATGAAGGGCCAAGGCGCGAGGTTTCCCCCCAGGAGATTTCCCCTATATGCCGCCCAATATACCGCGCGATTTGCCGTCGGCATTCGCCACCGTTGCGCCCGGAGGTGGGTTTCCCCGCATTGCCGCCGGTGCTTCTCTACTGGAACAGTTAATGCTTGCCGTACCGCGTCCGCGAGCCGGGCCCCGCGAGTATCACGACGCCTGCACCAATTTGCGGCGTCGCAGCTTGCGACGGTCACAGGCCGCTCGTTATAGTTGCCCCCACTTTTCGGGAGAATCGCTCGATGCCGCTACGCCACCACCAGAAGGCACTTGCAACCGCCCTGCTCGCCGCAGCCATCAGCTTCGGTGCCGGCGGTCAGGCACTGGCAGCCGATTTCAAGCTGGCCATGAGCTCGCCGCCCACCTCGATGGACCCGCACTTCTACAACCTGTTCTCGAACATCAACGTGTCGGAGCACATCTTCGACAGCCTGATCAAGATGGACGCGGACAGCCGCATCATTCCGGGCCTGGCCGAGTCGTGGAAGCTGGTCAACGAGACCACCTGGGAGTTCAAGATCCGCAAGGGCGTCAAGTTCCATGACGGCTCGCCGCTGACCGCCGAGGACATCCTGTGGTCGCTCGATCGACCCGCGACGATCCAGAACAGCCCGGGCAAGTTCGACGTCTATACCAAGGCCATCGTCGCCAAGAAGGTCATCGATCCGAACACGATCCAGCTGATCACCGCGCAGCCCTATCCGCTGGTGCTGAACGACCTGACCTCGATCTTCATCGTGCAGAAGAAGGCCACGCAGGGCCTGAACTCCGACGACTTCGCCCAAGGCAAGGGCATGATCGGCACCGGTCCGTTCAAGTTCGTCAGCTATGCGCGCGACGACCGGGTCGAACTGACGCGCAACCCCGACTACTGGGGCCCGAAGCCGGCGTGGGACAAGGTGACGCTGCGCTTCATTCCGAACCCCGCCACGCGTCTTGCCGCCCTGCTGTCCGGCGACGTGCAGGCGATCGAGAACGTGCCGACGCCGGATCTTCCGCAGGTGCGCAAGAACCCGAAGCTGTCGTTCTTCTCGAAGATCTCGCACCGCGTGATCTACCTGTATTTCGATGCCAAGCGCGACAAGTCGCCGTACGTCACCAGCAAGGACGGCCAGCCGATGGACAAGAACCCGCTGAAGGATGCGCGCGTGCGCAACGCCATCAGCATGGCCATCAATCGCCAGGGCATCAAGGACCGGCTGATGGAGGGGCTGTCCGAGCCGACCAACAACCTGGTGCCGGCGACGCTGTTCGGCCATAACCCGAACCTGAAGACCGTCAAGTACGACCCCGAGGGCGCCAAGAAGCTGCTGGCCGACGCCGGCTATCCGAACGGCTTCGGCGTGACGCTGCATACGCCGAACAACCGCTACGTCAACGACGAGAAGATCGCGCAGACCATCGCGCAGAACCTGACGCGGATCGGCATTGCCACGCGCGTCGAAGGCATGCCGATGGCGACGTACTCGTCCAAGGGCATCAAGCACGAGTGGTCGTTCGGCCTGCTGGGCTGGGGCGCGCAGACCGGCGAGGTCAGCTCGCCGCTGCGCGCGCTGCTGGCGTGCGAGGATGCCAAGAAGGGCTTTGGCACCACGAACTGGGGCGAGTACTGCAATCCGAAGATGGACGCGGTACTGGAGAAGGCGCTGTCGACGGTCGACGACGGCGAGCGCTCGAAGCTGCTGCAGGAGGCGACCGCGATCGCGATCAACGATGGCGGCATCATCCCGATCCATCAACAGGTGACCACCTGGGCCACGCAGAAGGGCATCACCTACGTGCCGCGGACCGACGAACGGACCTACGCGCACAACTTCAAGCCGCAGCAATAACGCGGCAGGGCCGGCGCCAGGCTGTCGACTTGACAGCCGTGCAGTGCGCGGTGCCCAATGGCGCCGCGCGCTCGACCGGACCGCCGGGCCCAAGCGGACCGCCGCGTGCGGCCGGGGCCCCGCGGGCCGTGGGCCCTCGGACCCGGCCACGCGCCGATCGCCACCCAAACAGCCGCCCGGCGACGATCGGGCGGCGCTAGCCGTCAGCCGGTGCCGCGTCCCGCCGCATGCCTTCGCGCGACTTCTCGCGCGAGCCATGACGGAGGGCGGTGCCGGCGGCGAAGGAAAAGCGTCCCGACTATGCTGGTCTTTATCATCCGGCGCCTGATGCAGAGCGTGGTCGTGCTCTTCGTCATGTCGCTGCTGGTCTTTCTCGGTGTGTTCGCCATCGGCAATCCGGTGGACATCCTGATCAATCCGCAGGCCGATCAGGAGGACATCAAGCGCACCATCGCCGCGCTCGGCCTCGACAAGCCGCTGTGGGAGCAGTACTGGATCTTCCTGACCAATGCGCTGCAGGGCAATCTGGGCATCTCGTTCGCGCACGGCACGCCGGCGCTGAAGCTGATCTTCGAGCGGATGCCGGCGACCATGGAGCTGGCGGTCTGCGCGATCCTGCTGGCGATCGTGCTCGGCATTCCGCTCGGGCTGTGGGCCGGCCTGCGGCCCAACGGCATCGCCGGCAAGTCGATCATGACGGTGTCGATCCTCGGCTTTTCGCTGCCGACCTTCTGGGTCGGCCTGATGCTGATCATGGTGTTCGCGGTGCAGCTGGGCTGGCTGCCATCGAACGGGCGCGGGCAGACCGTCCCGGTGCTCGGCATCCCGGTCAGCTTCCTGACCGTCGACGGCATTCGCCATCTGGTGCTGCCCGCCGTCACGCTGTCGCTGCTCAACATCGCGATGGTGATCCGGCTGACGCGCGCCGGCACGCAGGAGGCGATGCTGCAGGACTACGTCAAGTTCGCGCGGGCCAAGGGGCTGTCGAACACGCGGATCGTCGGCGTGCACGTGCTGAAGAACATCCTGATTCCGATCGTCACCGTGATCGCGCTGCAGTTCGGCTCGATCATCGCGTTCGCCATCGTCACCGAGACGATCTTCGCCTGGCCCGGCATGGGCAAGCTGATCATCGATTCGATCCAGCTGCTGGACCGGCCGGTGATCGTCGCCTACCTGATGGTGATCGTGACGCTGTTCATCCTGATCAACCTGGCGGTCGACATCCTCTACAGCGTGCTCGACCCGCGCGTGCGCATCGCCGACAACAAGGGCTGATCCCATGACCATTGCTACGCAACCGGGCACGCCGGATGGGCTGCCGGTTCCCCCCTCCGATATTCCCGCCGGCCCCCCGGGCACCCCGACCGGCACGCCGACGCCGTCAGCGGCGGCCGTCGATACGCCGTGGCGCCGCTTCGCCCGGCAGTTCTTCTCCAGCAAGATCGCCGTGGCGGGCCTGGCGGTGCTGATCGCGATCGTGCTGGTCGCGATCTTCGCGCCGTGGCTGGCGCCGCAGGACCCCTACGACCTGGCCACGCTGGACGTGCTGGACGCGCGCCTGGCGCCGGGCGAGGTGGCGGGCAACGGCATGACGTTCCTGCTCGGCTCGGACGAGCAGGGCCGCGACATCCTGTCGGCCGTGATGTACGGCCTGCGCATCAGCATCGGCGTCGGCGTGGTCAGCACGGTGATCGCGCTGGTGCTGGGCGCCACGCTCGGGCTGATCGCGGGCTTCGTCGGCGGACGCGTCGAGGCGCTGATCATGCGCGTCGCCGATCTGCAGCTGTCGTTCCCGCCGATCCTGCTGGCGCTGATCCTGCTGGCCTTCCTGCGGCCGGGCATCGGCAACATTGTGATCGCGCTGGTGGCGGTGCAGTGGGCCTACTACGCGCGCACCACGCGCAGCGCGGCGCTGGTCGAGCGGCGCAAGGAATATATCGAGGCGGCCACCTGCCTGGGGCTGCCGGCGCGGCGCATCATGTTCCGCCACCTGCTGCCGAACTGCCTGCCACCGCTGATCGTGATCGCCGCGCTGCAGGTGGCGTCCGCGATCACGCTGGAGGCAACGCTGTCCTTCCTGGGACTGGGCGTGCCGATCACCGAGCCGTCGCTCGGATCGCTGATCTCGAACGGACAGCAATACATGCTGTCCGGCAAGTACTGGATCAGCTTCTTTCCCGGCATCGCGCTGGTGGTGACCATCGTCGCGATGAACCTGGTCGCCGACCAGCTGCGCGACGTGCTGAATCCGCGCCTGCAGACGCTTTGACAGACGACGCCAACAAGGGAATGACCGCATGAGCAGCAAACCAACCCTGCTGGTCGAGGATCTGGAAACGCATTTCTTCACGCGCGGCGGCGTCGCGCGCGCGGTCGATCGCGTCTCCTTCTCGATCGGCCGCGGCGAGATCATGGGCCTGGTCGGCGAGTCCGGCTCGGGCAAGTCGATGACTGGCTATTCGATCATGGGACTGATCGACCCGCCGGGGCAGGTGGTCGGCGGACGCATCGAGCTGACCAGCCGCGACGGCGTCACGCGCGACCTGCGCAGGCTGACGCCGGCGCAGATGCGCAACGTGCGCGGCAACCGCATCGCGATGATCTTCCAGGATCCGATGATGACGCTGAACCCGGTGCTGCGCATCGACACGCAGATGATCGAGGCGGTGCTGGCGCACGAGAAGGTCGACAAGGCGGTGGCGCGCGAGCGCGCGCGCAATGCGCTGGCGCGGGTCGGCATTCCGTCGCCGGACGAGCGGCTGCAGGCCTATCCGCACCAGTTCTCCGGCGGCATGCGCCAGCGCGTCGCGATCGCGATCGCGCTGCTGAACAAGCCGGACCTGATCATCGCCGACGAGCCGACCACCGCGCTGGACGTGACGATCCAGGGCCAGATCCTCTACGAGATGCAGAAGCTGTGCCGCGAGTCCGGCACCGCGCTGATCTGGATCACGCACGACCTGTCGGTGATCGCGGGGCTGGCCGACAGCGTCTGCGTGATGTACGCCGGCAGGATCGTCGAGGCTGGCGACGTGCGCCAGGTGCTCGAGCGTCCCGAACATCCCTATACGCACGGACTGATCGGCTCGGCGCCGTCGCGCAATCCGCGCGGCGCGCCGCTGCGGCAGATCCCCGGCATGACGCCGTCGCTGCTGAACCTGCCCGGCGGCTGCGCGTTCCGCGAGCGCTGCCCGCGCGCCACCGAGATCTGCCGCACCGAGCCGCCGCTGAGCAGCGCGCCCGACGGACGGCGCCTGCGCTGCTTCCACCCGGTGCTCGAAACCCAGGAGGCCGCATGACCGATATGTCCGTGATCGACGCGCCCGCCGACGCGGCAGCGAAGCCGGCCTCGGCGTCGGCAGCCGGCACGCCGCTGCTCGAGCTCCGCGGGGTCTCCAAGCGCTTCGTCAAGTCGCTCGACGCCGCCGCACGCATCGCCAATCTGTTCGGCGCGCATGCGAAGGAAGAAGTGGTGCACGCGGTCGACCATGTCGACCTGGCCATCCGCGCCGGCGAGGTCGTCGGCCTGGTCGGCGAATCCGGCTGCGGCAAGTCGACGCTGGGCCGGATGGCCGTCGGCCTGCATACGCTGACCGAAGGCACGCGGCTGTGGAAGGGCGAGGACCTGGAGCAGCTGCCGGCGGAGAAAAAGCGCGAGAAGCAGCTGGCGATCCAGATGATCTTCCAGGATCCGTACGCCTCGCTGAACCCCCGGCTGCGCGTGCTCGATATCGTCGGCGAGGCGCCGGTGGTGCACGGCATCGTGCCGGCCTCGGGCCAGAAGGCCTATGTCGAGGAGATGCTGACGCGGGTCGGCATGGACCCGACCGTGCTGCGGCGCTTTCCGCATCAATTCTCGGGCGGCCAACGGGCGCGCATCGGCATTGCGCGCGCGCTGGCGGTCAGGCCGGAGTTCCTGGTCTGCGACGAATCGGTGGCGGCGCTGGACGTGTCGATCCAGGCGCAGGTGCTGAACCTGTTCATGCGGCTGCGCCAGGAGCTGAACCTCACCTACCTGTTCATCAGCCACGACCTCGGCGTAGTCAAGCACATCAGCGACCGCGTGGTGATCATGTACCTGGGCCGCGTGGTCGAATCCGCGCCGACCGAGCAGGTGTTCGCCGCGCCGAATCATCCGTACACGCAGGCGCTGCTGGCCGAGGCGCCCAAGCTGGAGGTCGGCAAGAAGACCTATGTGGCGATCCAGGGCGAGATCCCGTCGCCGCTGCATCCGCCGTCGGGCTGCCACTTCCATCCGCGCTGCCCGCATGCGATGCCGCGCTGCCGGGAGGAGGCGCCCGCGCTGAAGGAGATCGCGCCGGGACGGATGTCGGCCTGTCATCTGAACGACCAGCGTTGAGCGCCTGACGCGGACGACGGGACCACTGGCCGGAGGAGGCGAGCAGGGGACGCAGGGAGGCGGCGGCGCCTGCGCCGGCCGCCCCTGGATGGAATCCGATCGAATCCGACGGAATCCGATCGAATACAATCGGCCACAAAGACCATCGCCCCCGGAGAACCCATGTCCACCCGCATCGTCCGCGCCGCCTGCCCGCACGATTGTCCCGACAGCTGCGCGCTGCTCGTCACCGTCGAGGACGGCCGCGCCGTCAAGGTGGCCGGCGATCCCGACCATCCGGGCACGCAGGGCGTGCTGTGCACCAAGGTGTCGCGTTATACCGAGCGCACCTATCATCCCGACCGCCTGCTGACCCCGATGAAGCGGATCGGCCCGAAGGGAAGCGGACAGTTCGCGCCGATCGGCTGGGACGAGGCGCTCGACATCGTCGCGCAGCGGCTCGGCGCAATCGCCGCGCGCGATCCGCAGGCCATCGTGCCCTACAGCTACGCCGGCACGATGGGGCTGGTGCAGGGCGAAAGCATGGCCGCGCGCTTCTTCCACAAGCTCGGCGCCTCGCTGCTCGATCGCACCATCTGCGCCAGCGCCGGCGCCACCGCGCTGCGCTACACCTACGGCGCCAGCGTCGGCATGGACATCGAGCATGTCGAGGACGCGAAGCTGATCGTGATCTGGGGCGGCAATCCGATCGCCTCGAACCTGCACTTCTGGACCCGCGTGCAGCAGGCCAAGCGCCGCGGCGCGACGCTGGTGGCGATCGACCCGTACCGCTCGCTGACGGCCGAGAAGTGCCATCGCCATCTCGCGCCGATGCCGGGCACCGACGGCGCGCTGGCGCTGGCGATCATGCACGTGCTGATCCGCGACGACCTGCTCGACCACGACTACATCGCCCGGCACACGGTCGGCTTCGACGCGCTGCGCGACCGCGCGGCGCAGTATTCCCCGGCGCGCGCCGCGCAGATCTGCGGCATCGATGCGCAGGACATCGAATGGCTGGCCGGCCTGTACGGCACGCTGGCCGTGCGCGAGCGGCAGCCGGTCGCGATCCGCCTGAACTATGGCATGCAGCGCGCCCACGGCGGCGGCCAGGCGGTGCGCGCGGTGGCCTGCCTGCCGTCGCTGGTGGGCGCATGGCGCCACGCCGCCGGCGGGCTGCAGTTGTCGACGTCGGGCTTCTTCCCGATCGACAACGCGGCGCTGCAGCGCCCGGACCTGCTGCCGAGCTGGCCGAAGCTGCCGCGCACGATCAATATGTCGACGATCGGCGATGCGCTGCTGGGCGAGGGGCTGCCGGCCGGCACACCGCCGGTCGAGGCGATCGTCGTCTACAACAGCAATCCGGTCGCGGTCGCGCCGCAATCGAGCAAGGTGGCGGCGGGCTTTGCCCGCGAGGACCTGTTCACCGTGGTGCTCGAGCACTTCCGCACCGATACCGCCGACTATGCCGACATCCTGCTGCCGGCCACCACGCAGCTTGAGCACGTCGACGTGCACAAGGCCTACGGCCACACCTACTTCCTCGCCAACAACCAGGCGATCGCACCGCTGGGCGAGGCGCTGCCCAATACCGAGATCTTCCGCCGGCTGGCACGGCGCATGGGCTTTACCGAGCCGTGCTTCGCCGACAGCGACGAGGACATCGCCGCGCAGGCGATCGCGCGCAACGATCCACGCGCGGCCGGCATCGACTGGCCGACGCTGAAGGAAAGCGGCTGGCAGAAGCTGAAGCTGCCGGCGGCGCCGTTTGCCGAGGGCGGCTTTCCCAGCTCCACCGGCAAGTGCCAGTTCTACGCCGCCGAGATGGTCAAGGACGGCCTCGATCCGCTGCCGGGCTACGTGCCGCCGTACGAGGCGCCCGCCAGCGCGCCGGAGCTGGCGGCGCGCTATCCGCTGGCGATGATCTCGCCGCCGGCGCGCAACTTCCTGAACAGCACCTTCGTCAACGTCGACAGCCTGCGCGCGACCGAGGGCGAGCCGCATCTGGACATCCATCCGGACGACGCCGCCGCGCGCGGCATCGTCGACGGCATGATGGTGCGCGCCTTCAACGACCGCGGCAGCATGCAGGCGCGTGCCCGCGTCACCGACCGCGCGCGCCAGGGGCTGGTGGTCGGGCTGTCGATCTGGTGGAAGAAGCTGGCGCCGGACGGCAAGAACGCCAACGAGCTGACCAGCCAGCGCCTGACCGACATGGGCCGCGCGCCGGTCTTCTACGACTGCCTGGTGCAGGTGGAGGCCGCCGCGCAGGCGGTGACGTGATGGCACGGCGGCCGGCTCGCGTCCGCGTGGCGGCCGCGCTGGCCGCCCTTGCCGCCCCAGCGCTCGGCGCGCTGCTGGCCGGCTGCGAGGCCGTCGGCTACTACGCGCAGTCGATCAGCGGCCATCTGGGCGTGATGGCCCAGGCCACGCCGCTGTCCGACGCGATCGCCTACGCCAACGGCAGCAACGACAAGCGGCTGGCCGACCGGCTCGCGCTGGCCGGACGCATGCGCGACTTTGCCTCGCGCGAACTGGCGCTGCCGGACAACGGCAGCTACCGGCACTACGCCAACCTGCATCGTCCCTATGTGGTGTGGAGCGTCTTTGCGACGCCCGAGCTGTCGATGGAGCTGCACAAGTGGTGCTTCCTGGTGGTCGGCTGCATCAACTACCGCGGCTACTACGCGATCGAGGACGCGCACCGCTATGCCGCGGGGCTGCGCAGCCAGGGGCTGGAGACCTATGTGGCGGGCGTTCCCGCCTATTCGACGCTGGGCTATTTCGACGATCCGCTGCTGAACACCTTCGTCTATCTGCCCGAGGGGGAACTCGCGCGGATGATCTTCCACGAGCTCGCGCATCAGGTGGTCTACGTGCGCAACGACACCACCTTCAACGAGTCGTTTGCCTCGGCGGTGGAGATCGCCGGCGTCGAACGCTGGCTGGCGCGCGAGGCCTCGGCCGACGCGCGCGCCAGCTATCGCCAGTACGATGCGCGCCGCCGGCAGTTCCGCGCGATGCTGCTGCAGGCGCGCGCCGAACTGGACGCGCTGTACCGCAGCCCCATCGACGACGACGCCAAACGGGCCGGCAAGGCGGCGATCTTCGCCGCGCTGCGCCAGCGCTATGCGGCGCTGAAGGAATCGTGGGGCGGCTACAGCGGCTACGACCGCTGGTTCTCGCAGCCGCTGACCAACGCCCATCTGGCCGCGGTCGCCACCTATCAGCAATGGGTGCCGGCGTTCCTCGCGCTGCTGGAGCAATGCGGCGGCGACTGGAAGGCCTTCTATGCCGAGGCCGAACGCATCGGCAAGCTCAAGCCCGAGCAGCGCAAGGCGCGGCTGCGTGCGCTGGCGCCGAATGAGCCGGCGATCGGCGCGGCGACGGTGAACGCCGACGCCGGCGGCGGCGGCGACGCGGCGGGCCATGCCTCGGCCGGCCCGGGTACCGCCCCCGGGCAGTCCGGCGGGTCCTAGGGTATTCCCGCGCCGGCGTGCACACCGACGGCGCGATCGGGCGCCATTACACTGGCAGCGGTCCAGAGGACTTCATCTAACGTGTCGTCCTGGTGTTGTCTTAAGGGGGCCCGCCGTTTAGCATCGCCGTTTAGCGTTGCAAAAATCGAACGATCATTCAGAAACCAGGAGACGGCATATGGAAAAGCAGTGGCTGAAACACTATCCGGCAGGCGTCCCCGCCGAGATCGACGCCAGCCAGTACCGGTCGCTTGCCCAACTGCTGGAGGAATCCTTTCGGGACTACGCGGACCGGCGCGCCTTCGTCTGCATGGACAAGGCGATCACCTATGCCGAGCTGGACCGGCTGTCCGGCCACTTCGCCGCCTGGCTGCAGGCGCGCGGACTGAAGCCCGGCGCGCGCGTCGCGATCATGATGCCGAACGTGCTGCAATACCCGGTGGTGCTGGCCGGCGTGCTGCGCGCCGGCATGGTCGTCGTCAACGTCAATCCGCTGTACACGCCGCGCGAGCTCGAGCACCAGCTCAAGGACAGCGGCGCCGAAGCGATCGTGATCCTGGAGAACTTCGCCGCCACGCTGCAGCAGGTGCTGTCGGCCACGCCGGTCAAGCACGTGGTGGTGGCCAGCATGGGCGACATGCTCGGCGGCCTGAAGGGCGCGGTGGTCAACTTCGTCGTGCGCAACGTCAAGAAGATGGTGCCCGCATGGGAGCTGCCGAACTGCGTGCGCTTCCCCACGGCGCTGGCCGAGGGCAGCCGGCTGCAGCGCAAGCCGGTCGATACCGGCCCGGACGACATCGCCTTCCTGCAGTACACCGGCGGCACCACCGGCGTGTCCAAGGGCGCGGTGCTGCTGCACCGGAACGTGGTCGCCAACGTGCTGCAGTCGCATGCGTGGATGCAGCCCGCGCTGGCCAAAGGCGCGCCGATCGACCAGGTGGTGACGATCACCGCGCTGCCGCTGTATCACATCTTCGCGCTGACGGTCTGCGGGCTGCTGGGCATGCGCAGCGGCGGCCTGAGCGTGCTGATTCCGAATCCGCGCGATATCCCGGGCTTCATCAAGGAGCTGCAGAAGTACCGCTTCCACATGTTCCCGGCGGTCAACACGCTGTACAACGCGCTGATCAACCATCCCGACATCGACAAGGTCGATTTCTCGGGCCTGCGCGTGGCCAACGGCGGTGGCATGGCGGTGCAGGAGGCGGTGGCCAAGAAATGGCTGGCCAAGACCGGCTGCCCGATCATCGAAGGCTATGGCCTGTCCGAGACCTCGCCATCGGCGACCTGCAATCCGACCGACAGCGACGCGTTCTCGGGCACCATCGGACTGCCGCTGCCGTCCACGGAAATCGCCATCCGCGACGACGACGGCCGCGACGTGCCGCTGGGCCAGCCGGGCGAGATCTGCATCCGCGGACCGCAGGTGATGGCCGGCTACTGGAACCGGCCGGACGAGACCGCCAAGGTCATGACGCCGGACGGCTTCTTCAAGACCGGCGATATCGGCATCATCGACGAGCGCGGCTATACCCGCATCGTTGACCGCAAGAAGGACATGATCCTGGTATCGGGCTTCAACGTGTACCCGAACGAGATCGAGGGCGTGGTCGCGGAGTGCCCGGGCGTGCTCGAGGTCGCGGCGGTCGGCGTGCCGGACGAACATTCGGGCGAGGTGGTCAAGCTGTTCGTCGTCAGGAAGGATCCGGCGCTGACCGAGCAGGACGTGATCGCGTTCTGCAAGGACCGTCTGACGGGCTACAAGCGGCCGAAGTACGTCGAGTTCCGCACCGAACTGCCGAAGACCAACGTCGGCAAGATCCTGCGCCGCGAGCTGCGCGATTCGCGCAAGGCCGCCTGATCGCCGCCACGGCGCCGACGATGACGGCGCCGGCTCAGCACTCGTTGGACGGCGCCAGCCCCGGCTCGCGCCGTCCGTCCGCGTAGACCACGCGCACGCAGCTGCCGACATCGAGCCCTGGCGCCGCCGGGCCGTTGACCGTCGCAGCGGTGCCGTCGTTCAGCTTGATCTCGTAGGCAAAGATGTCGACTTGCTGCACCGGCGGGCGATTCAGCAGCCGGCCCAGGTCGAAGGCCAGCCCGACCCCGACGCCGCCACCGCTCCAGCCGCCCCCGCTGGCGGCGCCCACCCCCACGCCATAGCCGGAATAGCCGCGCGCCTGTTCGACGTCGACGCGCGTGACGAAGCGTTTCTCGGCGATCCTGCCCAGCTTGACGGTGGCGTTGACTGGCGTGATCTGCGGCGCCGGCGGCGCGCTCGGCGGCCTGGCGCAGGCGCACGCGAGAACGGCCACGGCGGCGGCCATGGCGGCCACCGCGGCCGTCCTCGCGGGCGCCGGCTGGCGCAAGACACGCAACGCTTGCGCTTGCGGCCGCTGTTGCAACCTCGGTTGCGGCATCAGGGATTTCATGCGGACACCAGAGTCGATTTGAGACGGCCCAGCAGCTTGAACAGCGCGCGCCGCTCGGTCTCGGCGAGCCCTTCGAACAGCTGCTCGACCCATTGCTCGTGCGCGCGCGCCATGCGCGTGAAGGCCGCGCGGCCGGCCGGCGTCAGCCGGATCAGATAGGCGCGCCGGTCGTTGGCGAGCGGCTCGCGCGAAACCAGCCCTTCCTGCTGCAGCTGATCGGTGATGCCGGTTACGTTGCCGCCGGTCACCATCATGCGGCGCGACAGCTCGCCCATCTTCAGGCCCTCGGGATGGCGCTCGAGCTGCGCCATCAGGTCGAAGCGCGGCAGCGTGCAGCCGAACGATTCGCGCAGCCGGCCGCGGATATCGGCCTCGACCAGGTTGGTGCAGGTCAGCAGACGCAGCCACAGGCGCAGCGCCTCGTGGCTGGCGTCATCGGCACGGGTTTCGAGATCGACTGGCGCCGCGTTGGGCGCGGCGTCGGCGGCGGAGGTCGGCATTGCAGGCGGGCATCGAAGAAAAATGGTTGACGCCTGAAGTATATGCGTTTGGCCGACCGCGAGGCTGGCTCAGGCAGCCGGCGCGGCCCGAGTGCGGCGAGGCGGTCAGTCGACCTTGGCGCCCGAGTCCTTGACCACCTTGGCCCACTTGGTGGTTTCCGCGCGGATATGCTGCGCGAACTGCTCCGGCGTATTGCCGACGGGCTCGGCGCCCTGGGCCTGCAGCTTTTCGCGCATTGCCGGGGTGCCCAGCGCCTTGGCGACTTCCTGCTGGATCCTCGACACGATCGCGGGCGGCGTGCCGGCCGGCGCCAGCAGGCCGAACCAGGAACTGGCCTCGTAGCTGGGCAGCTTCGCGGCCTGCGCGATGGTCGGCAGGTCGGGCAGCGCCGGCGACGGCCTGGCGCTCGTTACCGCCAGTGCCTTCAGCTTGCCGGCCTTGATCAGCGACATCGACGACGGCAGGTTGTCGAACATCACCTGCATGGTGCCGCCGGCCAGATCGGTCAGCGCCGGGCCGCTGCCCTTGTACGGGAAGTGGACCATGAAGGTCCGGGTCTGCGTCTTGAACAGTTCGCCGGCCAGGTGGATCGAGGTGCCGTTGCCGCTCGAGGCCATGTTCAGCTTGCCGGGATTGGCGCGCGCGTACGCGATCAGGTCGTTGACGCTGTTGATCTTGTTCTGCTGCGCGAACGCCGGGTTCAACACCAGCACGTTGGGCACCGCGGCGACCAGCGTGATCGGCGCGAAGTCCTTGATCGGGTCGTACGGCAGCTTGCCGTACAGCGACTGGTTGATGCCATGCGTGCCGACCGTGCCCATCAGCAGCGTATAGCCGTCGGGCTCGGCCTTCGAGACGATCTCCGCGCCGATATTGCCTCCCGCGCCGGGACGGTTGTCGACCACCACGTTCCAGCCCGGCAGCTTCGACAGCTCGGCGGCGACCGCGCGCGCCAGGATGTCGGTGGTGCCGCCGGGGGCGAAGGGTACGACCATGCGGATCGGTTTGGCGGGATAGCTGCCGGGATCGGCGGCGTGCGCGGGAATCTGCCATGCCGTCGCGGCGAGCCCGCTCAGGGTGGCGGCCAGGGTCAGGCGCAGCGCGCGGCGGCGGGTTGCTTGCATCGGTTCGTCTCCTCGGGCGCCTGCTGGCGCATCGTCTTGTGCCTGCCGGCGGGCCGGCGGGACTGCTGCATTCTAGTGGCGCCGGCGCAGCGCTGCCGATGAGGTGAAGCCCTATGGCGGCGTGGCCAGCCCAACAAAAAAGGCACCCGGAGGTGCCTTTCGAAAGCGGGCGTGCCCGCGGTGTTGCCGTTGTTCTTAGAACTTGTGGCGGATGCCGATGCCCACGCCGACCATATTGTCTTCGCCGGCGCCCAGCGGGTAGCCGTTGGCGAAGCTGATCACGGCGCTGTCGAAGTTCAGGCCGGCGTTCTTCGTGTAGGCCGCGGTCAGGTAGATGTCGGTCCGCTTGGTGATGTTGTAGTCCGCCACGAAGCTGACCTGCCACGGGTTCGGAGCGTTGACGCCGTTCAGGTTCTTGACGTCGGCGTAGTAGTACGCCAGCGTCAGGCCCAGCGCGGCGGTGGCCTGGTAGTTGGCGCCGGCCCAGTAGTAGTCGTCGCGATAGATGGTGGCGTCGTTCGGGGCCTTGTTCTGGCCCCAACGATAGCCGGCCATCAGCTTGGCCGGGCCGAACGCGTAGCTGGCCGCGGCGCCTGCCTTGCGGAACGTCGCGGTGTCGCCGCCGGTGTTGGCCACCGTCGGGTTCGACTGGTCGTAGGCGATGGTCACGCCCAGCGGACCGGCCGCGTACGCCACCGCGCCACCGTAGCCGGTGTCGCGCCGGAACTGGCCCGGGACTTCGCCGGTGCCGGCCACGCCGTTGCCGAACGACCAGTGCGCGATGGCCGTGACCGGACCGAACTTGCCGGTGTACTTGGCGGTGTTGTCCGAACGGAAGTTGGTGCCCAGCTGATAGGCGATCGGTTCATACTGCGTCGCGTAGCCGGTCGGCGAGAAGTTGGCGAACGCATCGAACATCGAGGTGTACTGGCGGCCGAAGGTGAAGCGGCCGACCTGGTTGCTCTCGATCCCGACGTACGCCTGACGACCGAACAGGCGGCCGCCCTGCTGCATGCGGCCATCATCGACGCCGAAGCCGCTTTCGAGCACGAACAGCGCCTTCATGCCGCCGCCGAGATCCTCCACGCCGCGCAGACCCCAGCGCGAACCGGACAGGCCACCGGAAGTCACCCCGAACTTGTTTTCTCCACGACCCGGAAATCCAGCCGTGCCGGCCGCGGTCGAAGACATGTTGCTGACGTATTCGATGTTGGCGTCGACCACCCCGTACAGCGTGACGCTCGATTGGGCCTGTGCGGTGCCGGCGAAAGCGCCGAGCGCGGCCAATGCAAGAAGCGACTTCTTCATGCTGGTTTATCTCCTGTAGTAAGAATTATTGGTGTGATGCGCGAGGCAGCCTCCTGAGCTCTCCATGGCCCACGCACCCAACTTCGCGAGAAGTTGTCAGGTACTGTAACAAACGGCCTTGTTTGCACAATCGCACAGTCGTTCTATTGTCGGCTTTTCACAACTCAGGGTTTTGGAGTAGCCCGCCAGCCCAAGCCAGTACTGGCAAGGCGCCCGGTGCGGGACGTCCGAAACGGGGGCGGTACAATGCGGGAATTCCCCGAACCGACCCAAGGCGGCTCGTCGTCACTTTCACCGTCACGCGCGCCGCCTCCGCCGTACCGACATGGACAAGCTGATCCACGAATTCGACGTCGCCCTGCGCGCCATCACCGGCGCGACCCGAGCGGGGCGGCCCAGCCCGGCCGAGCCGCTGGGCGAGCATGACGACACGCAACTCGACGCCGGGGAGCGCCGGCATGTCGCCGGGCTGATGCGGGTCAACCATGTCGGCGAGGTCTGCGCCCAGGCGCTGTACCAGGCGCAGAAGCTGACCGCCCGCGATGGCGCGGTGCGCGCGCAGATGGATGCCGCCGCGCGTGAGGAAGAGGATCACCTCGGCTGGTGCGCCGAGCGCCTGCGCGAACTGGGCTCGCGACCGAGCCTGCTGAACCCGCTGTGGTATGCCGGCGCCTTCGCCATCGGCTGGCTGGCCGGACGCGCCGGCGATCGCGCCAGCCTCGGCTTCGTGTCCGAGACCGAACGCCAGGTCGAGCAGCACCTGACCGGCCATCTCGAGCAACTGCCCGCGGCCGACGCGCGCTCGCGGGCGATCCTCGAGCAGATGCGCGACGACGAGGCCCGCCACGGGGCCAGCGCGCGCGAAGCGGGGGGTATCACGCTGCCGGCTCCGGTACGTGCGGCGATGCGCGCGGCCTCGCGCGTGATGACCACCACCGCCTATCGGATCTGACTGGTCATCCCCGACCTTGCGCGCGGCGCCGGACCGCCTGGACCGGCGCGCGCTGCGGGCTCGCCCCAAGGGCCCCCGGCACCGAATCGTTGTATCCTTTGGCCGGGCTCGGGACCGCGGTATTTCCTTGCGCCAGCGACTTCTCCCCGCGTAGTTCTCAGGTGGTTTCTCGGCTTTCTCCCCTAAGACCTTCATTTCATTAGGAATTCACCTTCCTGGTGCGCGCTCGCCCTGCGCTAAGTCTTTGTTCTGATTCCGAAAAACGCCTTTTTGGCACCGTTGACGAGCCTTGACCGCCCAATAGGCTTCCTCTAAAGTGGGGAATAGTGTGAGGAAGTGTATTTTTGTGTGAGGAAAGAGCTTCGGTGTGGGATGATGTGCACTAGCCGAAGCGGACCAGTCAACGCCACGCCAAGCCGCCGCAGGCAGGCGCGGGACGGGGGTGAACTTGTTTCAGGGAGCATCGGCGCTCTCCCTCGATGCCAAGGGTCGGATGTCGATTCCGACGCGGCACCGGGAAGCGCTGCAACAACAGGCCGAGGGCCGGGTGACGCTGACCAAGCACCCGGATGGATGCCTGCTGCTCTTTCCCCGGCCGGAATGGGAAACCTTTCGCACACGGATTGCGGCGTTGCCGATGGACGCGCACTGGTGGAAGCGCATTTTTCTGGGCAATGCCGCGGACGTCGAAATGGACAGCGCCGGGCGCGTGCTGATCGCGCCGGAGCTGCGCAGCGCCGCCATGCTGGACAAGGAAGTGATGCTGCTCGGCATGGGCAGCCATTTCGAGGTCTGGGATGCCGCGACCTACGCCGCCAAGGAACAGCAGGCGATGGCCCAGGGCATGCCTGAAGCATTGAAGAACTTCTCTTTCTGAAGTGGTTATGGAACCGACCCGTACGCCGGGGCCCACCCCCCTGCGCCATCGCACCGTGCTGCTCGACGAAGCCGTCGATGCGCTCGTGTGGCGGCCCGACGGCGTGTACGTGGACGGTACCTTCGGCAGGGGAGGCCACAGCCGGGCCGTGCTGGCGCGGCTGGGACCCGAAGGGGCACTGGTCGCCTTCGACAAGGATCCGGCAGCAATCGCAGAAGCGGGCACCATCAAGGATGCCCGCTTCTCTATTGAGCACGCGAGCTTCGCCGCCATGGGCGAGCGCCTGGCCGGCGCGAAGGTCGCGGGCGTGCTGCTCGACCTGGGGATCAGCTCGCCCCAGATCGACGACGCAGCGAGGGGGTTTTCGTTTCGGTTCGAGGGCCCGCTCGACATGCGCATGGACACCACGCGCGGCATCACTGCCGCCGAGTGGCTGGCGCAGGCCGACGAGCAGGACATCGCGAGGGTGATACGAGACTATGGGGAAGAACGGTTTGCTGTACAGATTGCAAAGGCGATTGTTGCTCGCCGGAGCGAACCCGGCGATGGCGGACGCCTCGCCACTACTGCCGACCTTGCCGCGCTCGTGGCGAAAGCCGTCAAGACACGCGAGAAGGGTCAGGACCCTGCGACCCGCACCTTTCAGGCTCTACGGATTTTCATCAATCAAGAGCTTGCGGACCTCGAAAGTGGTCTGAGCGCGGCCTACGATCTGCTCGAGGTAGGGGGACGGCTGGTGGTGATCAGCTTTCATTCGCTGGAGGACCGCATCGTCAAGCGGTTCATGCAGGCGCACGCACGCCCGCAGCAGGACGCCGATCCGGCGCTGCGGCGCGCGCCGCTGCGCGCGGCCGACCTGCCCCAGCCCACCATGAAGCTGCTCGGCCGGCTCAAGCCCGGCCCCCAGGAAGTCGCCGACAATCCCCGCGCGCGCTCGGCCGTGATGCGCGTCGCTGAAAAACTGGCGCCCACGGCGCCGACACCGCAGGGCGGGGCGCGCGCATGAACCGCCTGACCTTCTTCCTGCTCGGCGCACTGATCCTGTGCGCGCTGTCGCTGGTCAGCGCCCAGCACGAGGCGCGCACGCTGTTCGTCGCGCTCGAGCGCGAGCAGTCGGAGGAGCGCCAGCTCGAGACCGAGTGGTCGCGGCTGCAATACCAGCAGAGCGCGCTGTCCAAGAGCGCGCGCATCGCCGACGCGGCCCGCGCGCAATTGAAAATGTCGCCGGTCAGCCCCGGCCGCACCCAATACCTGCAGGGCATCGTGCTGCCGCGCGCCGAGGGCGCCGCGGCCGGCGAAGGGGCCAATGGCGCAGACAAGCAGCAGTCCAGCGCCAACGCGGAGGCCCGTCCATGACGATGGCCCGCCCCAGCCTGAACCGCCCGCGCGCCGCGCGGCCGGCCGCCACGCGTCCGCGCTCGGGCCAGTTCTCGGCCAGCCCGGTGCTCGGCCTGCGCCTGCCGATGTGGCGCTCCAAGCTGGTGGTGTTCCTGATGTTCGCGGCCTTCGTCGCGCTGGCCGTGCGCGCGCTGTGGATCCAGGGCCCGGGCAACCAGTTCTACGAGGCCGAGGGCAAGAAGCGTTTCCAGCGCACGCTCGAGCTGCCCGCCACGCGCGGCAAGATCCTGGACCGTAACGGCCTGGTGCTGGCCACCAGCCTGCCGGTCAAGGCGATCTGGGCCGTGCCCGAGGACGTACCGTCGAGCCTCGATGCAAGCAAGCTGCGCCAGCTCGCCCGGCTGCTCGACATGTCCGAGAAGGAGCTGCGCAAGAAGCTGACCGAGGACAAGAGCTTCGTCTACCTGAAGCGCCAGGTGCTGCCCGATGTCGCCGAGAAAATCGCCGCGCTGAAGATCGACGGCGTGCACCAGAGCGGCGAGTACAAGCGCTTCTACCCGGAAGGCGAGGCGATGGCGCACATCGTCGGCTTCACCAACGTCGAGGACCGCGGCCAGGAAGGCATGGAGCTGGCCCGCGAAGGCGTGCTGGCCGGCAAGGCCGGCGCGCGCCAGGTCATCAAGGACCGGCTCGGCCGCGTGGTCGAGGACATCGGCGTGCTGCGCAGCCCGCGCGACGGCCAGGACCTGCAGCTGTCGATCGACGCCAAGATCCAGTACCTGGCCTTCAACGAGGTCAAGGCGGTGGCCGAGCGCAGCAAGGCCAAGGCGGCCAGCGCGGTGGTGCTCGACGCGCAGACCGGCGAGGTGCTGGCGCTGGCCAACTGGCCCAGCTACAACCCGAACGACCGCGCGCGCCTGTCCGGCGAGCAGCTGCGCAACCGCGTGCTGACCGACACCTTCGAGCCCGGGTCGATGATGAAGCCGATCACCGCCGCGCTGGCGCTGCAACTGAAGCGCGTGACGCCGTCGACGGTGTTCCAGACCGACGGCCGCTACACCTTCGAACGCGCGACGATCTCGGATACCCACAACTACGGGCCGCTGACCGTCGCCGGCGTGATCCAGAAGTCCAGCAACATCGGCACCATCAAGATGGCGATGCTGATGAAGCCGCAGGAAATGTGGGACATGTTCACCAGCCTGGGCCTGGGCCAGGCGCCCAAGCTCGGCTTCCCCGGCGCCGCCGCCGGCCGCGTGCGCCCGTACAAGAGCTGGCGGCCGATCGAGCAGGCGACGATGTCGTACGGCTACGGCCTGTCGGTGTCGCTGATGCAGATGGCGCACGCCTATACGATCTTTGCCCACGACGGCGAACTGATCCCGATCACGATGTTCCGCACCGACGGTCCGGCCAGCGGCGAGCGCGTGATCTCGCCCCAGGTCGCGCGCGATGTGCGCGGCATGCTGGAAATGGTGACGGCTCCGGGCGGCACCGCGACGCAGGCCCAGGTGATGGGTTACCGCGTCGGCGGCAAGACCGGTACCGCCTACAAGCACGTCGGCCGCGGCTACGACCGCAGCAAGTACCGCGCCTCGTTCATCGGCCTGGCGCCGATGTCGAACCCGCGCATCATCGTCGCCGTCAGCGTCGACGAGCCGACCTCCGGCAGCCACTATGGCGGCGCGGTCGCCGGCCCGGTGTTCGCCGCGATCACCGGCGGCACGCTGCGCGCGCTGAACGTCCAGCCCGATTCGCCGATCCGGCAACTGGTGGTCACCGAGAGCGTGCCCGAGACCCTGCCCGATACGCCGCCCGAAACCCTGTCCGCCCGCGGATCCGGGAGCACCGCCCGATGACCGCCCGCAGCAAGCACGCCGCCCTCGAACAGGCCGCTGCCAAGGCAGCGGCCTGGTTGCGCCAGCACGCAGCGGACACGGCCCGCCTGACCGGCGACACGCGCCGGCTGCGCCAGGGCGACGTCTTCTTCGCCTATGTGCTCGGCAACGCGCGCCTGTCGACCGACGCCCGCCCGTATATCGCCGAGGCGCTGGCGCGCGGCGCCGCCGCGGTGGTCTACGAGAGCCGCGGTTACGACTGGCCGCATGGCGACGCCGTGCCGCATCTGCCGATCGAAGGGCTGGAGCGGCTGGCCGGGCCGATCGCCGCCGCCTGGTACGGCAACGCGGCGCGCGGCCTCGCGATCACCGGCATCACCGGCACCAACGGCAAGACCTCGTGCAGCCAGTGGCTCGCGCGCGTGCTGCAGGCCGCCGGCACCCGTTGCGCGACGATCGGCACGCTCGGCAGCGGCTTTCCGGACGCGCTGCAGCACACCGGCTTCACCACGCCCGACGCGGTCCAGCTGCAGGACAGCCTGGCCGAGCTGCATGCGGCCGGCGCGGCCGCGGTGGCGATGGAAGTGTCCTCGCACGGTCTCGAGCAGGGCCGCGTCGCCGGCACGCCGTTCCAGGTCGCGGTGCTGACCAACCTGACCCAGGACCACCTCGACTATCACGGCACCATGGCCGAGTACGAGGCAGCCAAGACGCTGCTGTTCCATTGGCCGAAGCTGCAGGCCGCGGTGATCAACCGCGACGACGCGATGGGCCGGCGCCTGCTGGCGGCCGGCATGGCGGCGCGGCAGGTGATCGAGTACGGCATTGGCGGCCCCGCCGGGCCGACCGGCTTCAGCGGCGGCGCGGCATGGCTGCGCGCGACCGGCGTCAAGGCGACCCCGACCGGCACGGTGTTCAAGGTCGACGGCAGCTTCGGCAGCGCCGAGGTCACCACGCCGCTGATCGGCGAGTTCAACGTCAGCAATCTGCTGGCCGTGCTCGGCGCGGCGCTGGCCAACGGCGTCGCCTGGGACGCGGCGCTGGCCGCGCTGCGCGCGCTGCGCCCCGTGGACGGCCGCATGGAGCTGTTCGGCGGCCAGGAAGGGCCGCTGGCCGTGGTCGACTACGCGCATACGCCCGACGCGCTGGAGAAGACGTTGAACGCGCTGCGGCCGGTGGTGGCGGCGCGCCAGGGCCGGCTGTGGTGCGTGTTCGGCTGCGGCGGCGACCGCGATCCGGGCAAGCGCCCGCAGATGGGGGCGGTGGCCGAACGCCTGGCCGACGAGGTGGTGCTGACCAGCGACAACCCGCGCAGCGAGGACCCGCAGGCGATCCTCGATGCGATCGCCGACGGCATGCGCGACTTCCGCCGCGGCCGCCAGATCGAGGACCGCGCCGCGGCGATCCTCTATGCGGTCAAGCATGCCGGCACGAACGACGTGGTGCTGGTGGCCGGCAAGGGCCACGAGGCCACGCAGGAAATCCAGGGCCGCAAGCGGCCGTTCTCCGATCGCGAGCATGTCCGCCTGGCGCTGGCGGCGCGCGGGGTATCGGCATGACTGTCGGCATGAGTATCGATATGAACGCGAAGGCGATACCGGAACAGACGATGACCGACCTGCAGCAGGCCGCGGGCTGGATCGCCGGCGCGCGCGTCGAAGGCGATGGCGCGCGGCAGTTCGCCCGCGTGCATACCGACAGCCGTACCGTCGAGCCCGGCGACCTGTTCGTCGCGCTGCGCGGCGAACGTTTCGATGCGCACGACTTCATTGCCGACGTGGCCGCCAGGGGCGCCGCCGCGGTGCTGGTCGAGCGCGATATCTGCGCCGCCGCGCCGGGTCTGCCAGCGATCGTCGTGCCGGATACGCGCGTCGCGCTGGGCCAGCTCGGCGCCGGCTGGCGCGCCCGCTTCACGCTGCCGACGGTGGCGGTGACCGGCAGCAACGGCAAGACCACGGTCAAGGAAATGATCGCGGCGATCTTCGCCGCGGCGGTCGGCGAGCCGCAGCGGCTCGCCACCGGCGGCAACCTGAACAACGACATCGGGCTGCCGCTGACGGTGCTGCGGCTGCGTCCGAGCCACCGGCTCGCGGTGCTCGAGCTCGGCATGAACCATCCGGGCGAGACCGCGTCGCTGGCGGCGATCGCGCAGCCCACGGTCGCGGTGATCACCAACGCGCAGCGCGAACACCAGGAATTCATGGTCAGCGTCGAGGCCGTCGCGCACGAGCACGCCAGCATCCTGGCCGCGCTGCCGGCCGACGGCACCGCGGTGTTCCCGCTCGACGCGGCCAGCGGCGGCGCGCATGCCGGCATCTGGCGCGCCGCCGCCGGCAGCCGGCCGGTGCTGACCTTCGGCCTGGCCGAGGGCGGCAATGCGAGCCAGGCCGACGTCAGCGCCGAAGTGAGCCTGGACGACGGCGTGCAGCGGCTGCAGGTGCGCGCGCCCGGCCGCACGTTCGAGGTCCGGCTGGCGCTGCTCGGCATGCACAACGTGCGCAATGCGCTGGCGGCGATCGCCTGCGCGCTGGCCGCCGGCGTCGAGATCGACGCGATCCAGCGCGGCCTGGCCGGCTTCGCGCCGGTCAAGGGCCGGCTGCAGGTCAAGCGCGCCGCTGTCGGCACCGTGGTGATCGACGACACCTACAACGCCAACCCCGACTCGATGCGCGCCGCCATCGACGTGCTGGCCGGCTTCGCGCCGCCGCGCGTGCTGGTGATTGGCGACATGGGCGAGGTCGGCGATCAGGGACCGGCGTTCCACGCCGAGATCGGCGCCTATGCGCGCGCGCGCGGCATCGAGACGCTGTGGGCCACCGGCGAGGCCTCGCCGCATGCGGTGCAGGCGTTCGGCGAGGGCGCGCGGCACTTTGCCGGCGCCGGCGAACTGGCGGCGACGCTGGCCGCGGATGCCGACGGCACCGTCGCGCGCGCGAGCGCGGTGTTGGTCAAGGGTTCGCGCTTCATGCGGATGGAACGCATGGTGGAAGCGCTGGTGGCGCCGCCGGCGCCGGCGACGCAGGGTTGATGCTGAACGGTAGTGAAGCTTAACGATTGATTGGAATTGGCCGCAGGCCCCGAACCAGGGACACCGCGGCAGCAGACTGGAAACCGAAGAACGATGTTATTGGCCCTGGCCCAATGGCTGCAAGATGACTACAGCTTCCTGCGGGTCGTCAACTATCTGACCTTCCGCGCCGTGATGGCCAACCTCACGGCGCTGGTGATCGGCCTCGCGCTCGGTCCGTGGGTGATCCGCAAGCTGACCGAGATGAAGATCGGCCAGGCGGTGCGCACGATCGGCCCGCAGACCCATCTGGTCAAGTCCGGCACGCCGACCATGGGCGGCGTGCTGGTGCTGCTGTCGATCGGCATCTCGACGGTGCTGTGGTGCGACTGGGGCAACCGCTTCGTCTGGGTGGTGATGCTGGTGACGTTCGGCTACGGCGCGATCGGCTGGGTCGACGACTACCGCAAGGTCGTCTACCGGGATCCGCGCGGCATGTCGAGCGGGGAGAAGTATTTCTGGCAAACGCTGATCGGGCTGGTCGCCGCGGTCTATCTGGCCTTCTCGATTTCCGAGGCGAGCAACGTCAAGGTGTGGGAGCTGTTCCTCAGCTGGGTCGAGGGCGGGCTGTCGCTGGACATGCCCTACAAGTCGAACCTGCTGGTGCCCTTCTTCAAGGAGGTCAGCTATCCGCTCGGCGTGGCCGGCTTCATCGTGCTGACCTATTTCGTGATCGTCGGCTCGAGCAACGCGGTCAACCTGACCGACGGCCTCGACGGCCTGGTGATCATGCCGGTGGTGCTGGTCGGCAGCGCGCTCGGCGTGTTCGCCTACGTGATGGGCAATGCGGTCTACAGCAAGTACCTGCTGTTCCCGCATATCCCTGGCGCCGGCGAGCTGCTGATCTTCTGCTCGGCGATGGCCGGCGCCGGTCTCGCGTTCCTGTGGTTCAACGCGCATCCGGCGCAGGTGTTCATGGGCGATGTCGGCGCGCTGGCGCTGGGCGGGGCGCTCGGCACCATCGCCGTGATCGTGCGCCAGGAGATCGTGCTGTTCGTGATGGGGGGCGTGTTCGTCGCCGAGACGGTGTCGGTGATGCTGCAGGTCACCTGGTTCAAGTTCACCAAGCGGCGTTATGGCGAAGGACGGCGGCTGTTCCGCATGGCGCCGCTGCACCACCACTTCGAGTTGAGCGGGTGGAAGGAAACGCAGGTCACGGTCCGCTTCTGGGTGATCACGCTGCTGCTGGTGCTGATCGGCCTCTCGACGCTGAAGTTGCGCTGAAGCCGGACTGACTGAATTCGCGCGGATGCGCGTTCGCAAGATCGATCGACGACAGGAAATCAAAGGCAGGAAACGAAGTGTTTGGCGAGTTGCAGACCCCTGATGTGCTGGTACTGGGCCTCGGTGAATCGGGCCTGGCGATGGCGCGCTGGTGCGGCCGGTATGGCTGCGCGCTGCGCGTCGCCGATACCCGTCCGGCGCCCGCCAATCTTGCCTTCCTGCAGGCCGAGCTGCCCTCGGCCGAATTCGTCGGCGGCCCGTTCACCGCCGCGCTGCTCGACGGCATCGGGCTGATCGCGATCAGCCCGGGCCTGTCGCCGGCCGAAGCCGACACCGGCGCGCTGCTGGACGCGGCGCGCGAGCGCGGCATCCCGGTGTGGGGCGAGATCGAACTGTTCGCGCGCGCGCTGGCGCATCTGCAGGCCGAAGCGGGCTACGCGCCGAAGCTGCTGGCGATCACCGGCACCAACGGCAAGACCACCACCACCGCGCTGACCGGCCGGCTGGTCGAGCGCGCCGGCAAGACCGTCGCGGTGGCCGGCAATATCAGCCCGTCGGCGCTGGACAAGCTGTCGGCCTGCATCGCCTCGGCGACGCTGCCCGATGTGTGGGTGCTCGAACTGTCCAGCTTCCAGCTGGAGACCACGCATACGCTGGCGCCGCACGCGGCCGCGGTGCTGAACGTCACGCAGGACCACCTGGACTGGCACGGCACGATGCAGGCCTACGCGGCGGCCAAGCAGCGCATCTTCGGGCCGGCCGGCGGCGATGGTTCGCAGTGCGTGCAGGTGCTGAACCGCAACGACCGCCTGACGATGGAGATGGCGCGCCCGGGCACCGTGCCGGTGACCTTCGGCACCGACCTGCCGGAAGTGCCGGGCAGCTTCGGCATCCTGCGCGAGGGCGGCATGCCCTGGCTGGTGCTGGCCGAGCCCGATGGCGAGGCCGACGAGGCGAAGCCGCGCCGCCGCAAGGGCGCCGCCGGCGACGAGGCCGCGCCGGTGCCGGTGCGGCACAAGCGCCTGATGCCGGCCGACGCGCTGCACATCCGCGGCATGCACAACGCCACCAACGCGATGGCGGCGCTGGCGCTGTGCCGCGCCATCGATCTGCCGCTGAACGCGCTGCTGCACGGCCTGCGCGAATACCGCGGCGAACCGCACCGGGTCGAGTGGCTCGCCACGATCGACGATGTCGAGTACTTCGACGACAGCAAGGGCACCAATGTCGGCGCGACCGTCGCCGCGCTGTCCGGGCTGGACAAGCGCGTGGTGCTGATCGCCGGGGGCGAGGGCAAGGGCCAGGACTTCTCGCCGCTGGCCGCGCCGGTCGCGCAGTACGCGCGCGCGGTGGTGCTGATCGGCAAGGCCGCCGCCGAGTTGCGCGCGGCGCTGGAAGGCACCGGCGTCGCGCTGCTCGATGCGGGTTCGCAGGAGGGCGCGCTGGAGGCCGCGGTGCGGCTGGCCGCCGAGCAGGCGCAGCCGGGCGACGTGGTGCTGCTGTCGCCGGCCTGCGCGAGCCTGGACATGTTCCGCAACTACGTGCACCGCGCGCAGGTGTTCCGCGCCGCGGTCGAAGAACTGGCGCTGTCCCGGGGGATCATGCCATGAGCGAGATGCAGGCAGAGCGCCAGGCCAAGCGCAGCGGCTTCGTCGGCGCCACCATCGTCGGCGCGACCATCGGCAACGCCTGGGAAGGGCTGCGCGATGCGGTGTCTGGCGTCAAGCCGACCCGTTCGCGGATGATGGAATACGACCAGCCGCTGCTGTGGGTCGCGATCGTGCTGCTGTCGCTCGGCCTGGTGATGGTCTACTCGGCGACGATCGCGCTGCCCGATTCGCCGCGCTTTGCCAATTACCGCGAGAGCCATTTCCTGATCCGCCATGCGTTCTCGCTGCTGATCGGGTTGGGCGTCGGCCTGCTGGCCTTCCAGATCCCGGTCAAGTACTGGGATCGCTATGCGCCCAAGCTGTTCGTGCTGGCGCTGATCCTGCTGATCATCGTGCTGGTGCCCTTCATCGGCAAGGGCGTCAACGGCGCGCGCCGCTGGATTCCGCTGGGCCTGATGAACTTCCAGCCGTCCGAGCTGATGAAGCTGGCGGTGGTGCTGTACGCGGCCAACTACACGGTGCGCAAGCAGGAATGGATGCAGAGCCTGGGCAAGGGCTTCCTGCCGATGGGCGTCGCGGTCGCGGTGGTCGGCATGCTGCTGCTGCTCGAGCCCGACATGGGCGCGTTCCTGGTGATCGCCGCGGTGGCGATGGGCATCCTGTTCCTCGGCGGCGTCAACGGCAAGCTGTTCGGCGCGCTGGTGGCGATCGCGGTCGGCACCTTCGCGCTGCTGATCGCGGTGTCGCCGTGGCGGCGCGAGCGGATCTTCGCCTATCTGGACCCCTGGCGCGAGGAATACGCGCTGGGCAAGGCCTATCAGCTGACCCATTCGCTGATCGCGTTCGGCCGCGGCGAATGGGCCGGGGTCGGGCTGGGCGGCAGCATCGAGAAGCTGCACTACCTGCCCGAGGCGCATACCGACTTCATCCTGGCCGTGATCGGCGAGGAACTGGGCTTCATCGGCGTGCTGGCCGCGATCGTGCTGTTCTACTGGCTGGTGCGCCGCGCCTTTTCGATCGGCCGCACCGCGCTGCAGCTGGACCGCACCTTCGCCGGCCTGGTCGCCAAGGGCATCGGCATCTGGATCGGCTGGCAGGCCTTCATCAACATGGGCGTGAACCTGGGACTGCTGCCGACCAAGGGGCTGACGCTGCCGATGGTCAGCTATGGCGGGTCCGGGATCCTGATGAACTGTGTGGCGTTGGCGCTGCTGCTGCGCATCGATTACGAAAACCGCGTATTGATGCGTGGAGGGAAGGTATGACCGGAACGCAGCAATACGCGGTTTCGGCGCAGGCTAACTTCCCGCGCCAGCGGGAAGTTAAGCGCAGCGGCCGTAGCCACAATCAGGTATTGATGCGTGGAGGGAAGGTATGACCGGAACGCAGCAATACGCGGTTTCGGCGCAGGCTAACTTCCCGCGCCAGCGGGAAGTCAAGCGCAGCGGCCGTAGCCACAATCAGGTGTTGATGCGTGGAGGGAAGGTATGAGTTCCACGCAGCAGCGCACGCTCCTCGTGATGGCGGGCGGCACCGGGGGCCATGTGTTCCCGGGGCTCGCCGTCGCGCATGCGTTGCGCGCGCAGGGCTGGCGCGTGGTCTGGCTCGGCAACCGCACCGGCATGGAAGCGACGCTGGTGCCGAAGCACGACATCCCGATGGAGTTCATCCAGTTCGGCGGGCTGCGCGGCAAGGGACTGCTGACCAAGCTGCTGCTGCCGCTGAACCTGCTGCGTGCGTTCTGGCAGAGCATCGGCGCGCTGCGCCGGGTGCGCCCGAGCGTGGTGCTCGGCATGGGCGGCTATATCACCTTCCCGGCCGGCATGATGGCCTCGCTGCTGGGCCGGCCGCTGGTGCTGCACGAGCAGAACTCGATCGCGGGGCTGGCCAACAAGGTACTGGCCAGGGTCGCCGACCGCGTGCTGTGCGCATTTCCCCAGACGCTGCCCGGCGCCGAGTGGACCGGCAATCCGGTGCGCGACGAAGTGGCGGCGCTCACCGAACCGGCCGCGCGCTACGACGGCCGCCAGGGTGCGCTGCGGGTGCTGGTGGTCGGCGGCAGCCTCGGCGCCGCGGCGCTGAACTCGGTGGTGCCGCAGGCCCTGGCGCTGCTGCCCGAGGGCGAGCGGCCGCTGGTGCGGCACCAGGCCGGCGTCAAGCAGATCGATACGCTGCGGGCCAATTACGCCGCGGCCGGGGTCGCGGGCGAGGCCGTGCCGTTCATCGACGACATGGCGCAGGCCTACGCCGAAGCCGATCTGGTGATCTGCCGCGCCGGCGCGATGACGGTATCGGAGGTGGCGGCCGCCGGCGTGGCGGCGCTGTTCGTGCCGTTTCCGCATGCGGTGGACGACCACCAGACGACCAACGCGCGTTTCCTGTCGGAACAGGGCGCCGCGCTGCTGGTGCAACAGGACGCATTGACCGCGGAAGGGCTGGCGCAGACGCTGGCGCAGCTGTCGCGGCCGCAATTGAAAGAGATGGCGCTGCGCGCGCGCGGACTGGCCAAGCCGGATGCGACCCGGCGCGTGGCGCAGGTCTGCAGCGAGCTGGCCAGGGATTAGTACGGGGAACCGACGGGATCGAGGTCCACCGACAAGCAGGATTCATGAAGCATATCGTCAAGAACATCCACTTCGTAGGCATCGGCGGCGCCGGCATGAGCGGCATCGCCGAGGTGCTGCTCAATCTCGGCTACCGGGTGTCCGGTTCCGACATGGGCAGCAACGCCGCGACGCGCCGCCTCGCCGCGCTGGGCGCGACGGTGATGCACGGCCACGATGCCGCGCATATCGCCGGCGCCAACGCGGTGGTGGTGTCGACCGCCGTCAGCGGCGACAACCCCGAGGTGCTGGCCGCGCGCGCCAAGCGAATTCCGGTGGTGCCGCGCGCGGTGATGCTGGCCGAACTGATGCGCCTGAAGCAGGGCGTCGCGATCGCCGGCACGCACGGCAAGACCACCACCACCAGCCTGGTGGCGTCGGTGCTGGCCGAGGGCGGACTCGATCCGACCTTCGTGATCGGCGGCCGGCTGAACTCGGCCGGCGCCAACGCGCGGCTGGGCACCGGCGACTTCATCGTCGCCGAGGCGGACGAATCGGACGCGTCGTTCCTGAACCTGTTCCCGGTGATCGAGGTGATCACCAACATCGACGCCGACCATATGGACACCTACGGGCATGACTTCGCCCGTCTGAAGCAGGCGTTCGTCGAATTCACGCAGCGGCTGCCGTTCTACGGCATCGCGGTGCTGTGCGTCGACGATCCCAACGTGCGCGAGATCCTGCCCTTCGTGTCCAAGCCGGTGGTCCGTTACGGCTTCGCCGAGGACGCGCAGGTGCGCGCCGTCAACGCCCGCGCGGTCGACGGCCAGATGCATTTCACGGTGCTGCGCCAGCTGAACAACCATGCCGAGCCGCCGCTGGACGTGGTGCTGAACCTGCCGGGCCTGCACAACGTGCAGAACGCGCTGGCGGCGATCGCGATCGCCACCGAGCTGGAAGTGCCCGATGCCGCCATCGTCAAGGCGCTGCGCGAATTCCACGGCGTCGGCCGGCGCTTCCAGCGCTACGGCGAGGTGGCCTGCGCGGACGGCAGCGGCACCTTCACGCTGGTCGACGACTACGGCCACCACCCGGTCGAGATGGCCGCGACGCTGGCCGCCGCGCGCGGCGCGTTCCCGGGCCGCCGGCTGGTGCTGGCGTTCCAGCCGCATCGCTTCACGCGCACGCGCGACTGCTTCGAGGACTTCGTCAAGGTGCTCGGCACCGTCGACGCGCTGCTGCTGGCCGAGGTCTATCCGGCCGGCGAGGCGCCGATCGTCGCCGCCGACGGCCGCGCGCTGACGCGCGCGCTGCGCGTCGCCGGCAAGGTCGAGCCGGTCTTCGTCGAGCGGATCGACGACATGCCGCAGTCGATCCTGGACGCCGCGCGTCCGGGCGACGTGGTGGTGACGATGGGCGCCGGCACGATCGGCGCGGTGCCGGGCCTGCTGGTGTCGGGCCAGGCCGGGGCCTCATCGACGGCCACGCCTTCCACGGCATCGGCGGCATCTTCCTCTTCGCAACCCGCTGCCCAGCCAGCGTCGCAACAACCAGTGCAAGCGGCCGTGCCGCAAGCCGGAGGCCAGGCATGAGCTTCGTCCCCAATCCCCAAATCGATCCAAAGACGCTCGGCAAGGTCGGCGTGCTGATGGGCGGCCGTTCGGCCGAACGCGAAATCTCGCTGCTGTCGGGCCAGGGGGTGCTGGCCGCGCTGCAGTCGCGCGGCGTCGACGCGCATGCCTTCGATCCCGCGGTGCAAGGCGTCGCCGAACTGGCCGCGGCAGGCTTCGACCGTGTCTTCATCGCGCTGCACGGCCGCTACGGCGAGGACGGCACCATGCAAGGGCTGCTCGAGCAGCTGGGCATCCCGTACAGCGGCAGCGGCGTGCTGGCCTCCGCGCTGGCGATGGACAAGCCGGCCACCAAGCGGCTGTGGAGTACCCATGGCTTGCCGACGCCGCGCTTCGCGATGCTGACGGCCGACTGCACCGAGCGCGAGTTCGACGCGGTGGTGGCGGACCTGGGCCTGCCGCTGATCGTCAAGCCGGCGCGCGAAGGGTCGTCGATCGGGCTGACCAAGGTCACGAACGCGAGCCAGATGCGCGCCGCCTACGAGAAGGCCGCCGCGCTGGACAACGACGTCATCGCCGAGGCGTTCATCGACGGCGCCGAGCTGACCTGCCCGATCGTCGGCGAGGGGCGCGACGCGCGGGCGCTGCCGGTGATCCGCATCGTCGCGCCCGACGCCAACTACGACTATCAAAACAAGTACTTCACGGACGTTACCCAATACCTGTGCCCCGCGAACCTGGGCGAAGAACTCGAGCAGCGCGTGCGCAGCCTCGCGGTCGAGGCCTTCCGCGTGCTGGGCTGCCGCGGCTGGGCGCGCGCCGACGTGATGCTGACCGCCGACGGCCAACCCTACCTGCTCGAGATGAACACCTCGCCCGGCATGACCGGCCATTCGCTGGTGCCGATGTCGGCGCGCGCGGCCGGCATCAGCTACGAGGACTTCGTGCTGCAGGTGGTCGCCGCGGCGACGCTGGACCTGCATCCGAACGAGCACTGGAAACCCGAATAACCCGCACAACGAAGCCTTCGCGCGCACCGAACCGACATGTGGCACAACGCACGCCTGCTTAACCTGATCGCCACCACGCTCTATGCCGTGGTGGTGGTGATGGCGCTCGCGGCCGGCCTGATGTGGCTGGCGCAGCGGCCGGTGTTCGCGATCACCCATGTCGAGCTGGCGCCGATGTACGGCGGCACGCTGCGGCACGTCAACGCGCCGGCGGTGCGCGCCAACGCGCTGGGCAAGCTGTCGGGCAATTTCTTCACGCTGGACCTGGACGCCGCGCGCCAGGCCTTCGAGTCGGTGCCCTGGGTGCGCAAGGCCAGCGTGCGGCGCGAATGGCCGAGCGGCCTGACGGTCAGGATCGAGGAACACGAGGCGCTCGGTACCTGGGGCGCGCCCGATACCGGCCGGCTGATCAATACCTATGGCGAGCTGTTCGTGGCCAATCCGGCCGAGGCGGAAGAGGACGCCCGCCTGCTCGCGCTCGATGGCCCGCCCGGCAGCGAGGCGGACGTCGTCGACAAGCTCGAGATCATGCGCGAGTGGTTCCGGCCGCTGAAGGCCGAACCGCTCGCGGTGACGTTGTCCGGGCGTTACGCCTGGCGGGCCAGGCTGTCCAACGGCATGGTGGTCGAACTGGGACGGGAACAGACCGACCTTGACCGGATGGCGATGGAGGAGCGCGTCAAGCGTTTCGTCATCGCCTGGCCGCAGGTGACGGAGCAGTGGGGCAAGCAGATCGAGTATGCGGATTTGCGCTATCCGAACGGGTTTGCCATCCGGGCAGCCAATGTGCGCTTCCTGACCGAGGCCCAGGCGGCAGCCGCCGCCAAGGCCCGCGAGCAGGGAGCGAGCAATGCGAACGGCGCCAACCGTGCCAATGCCAGTGCCAGTGCAAGCAGCGCGAAGCGTGGCCCGGCTTCCAACAACAATCCGACGCGACTGAGAAAAGAGAACGCGGAGAAAACCCGATGAGCAAGGAATACAAGGACCTGTTGGTTGGTCTGGACATCGGCACCTCGAAGGTGGCGGCGGTGGTCGCGGAATTGCGCCCCGACGGCAGCTACGAAGTGATCGGGATGGGCCAATCCGAGTCCAAGGGGTTGAAGAAAGGGGTCGTGGTCAATATCGAGGCCACCGTGCAGTCGATCCAGAAGGCGCTCGAGGAAGCCGAGCTGATGGCCGACTGCAAGATTGCCGAGGTCTTCACCGGCATTGCCGGCAGCCACATCCGCTCGTTCAACTCGAGCGGCATGGTGGCGATCAAGGACAAGGAGGTGACCCAGACCGATGTGGCGCGGGTCATCGAAACGGCGAAGGCGGTCAACATCCCGACCGACCAGCAGATCCTGCACATCCTGACCCAGGAATTCATCATCGACGGCCAGGAGGACGTGCGCGAGCCGATCGGCATGAGCGGCATCCGCCTGGAGGTCAAGGTCCATATCGTGACCGGCGCGGTCAGCGCGGCGCAGAACATCGTCAAGTGCGTGCGCCGCTGCGGACTGGAGGTGCACGACCTGATCCTGCAGCCACTGGCGTCGAGCCTGGCGGTGCTGACCGAGGACGAGAAGGAGCTCGGCGTGGTGCTGGTCGACATCGGCGGCGGCACCACCGATATCGCGATCTTCAGCGAAGGCGCGATCCGCCATACCGCGGTGATTCCGATCGCCGGCGACCAGATCACCAACGACATCGCGATGGCGCTGCGCACGCCGACGCCCGATGCCGAGGACATCAAGATCCAGTACGGCATCGCCAAGCAGGCGATCGCCGATCCGGAGGAAATGATCGAGGTGCCGGGCGTGGGCGACCGCGGCACGCGCACGCTGTCGCGCCAGGCGCTGGCGGCGGTGATCGAGCCGCGCATCGAGGAGCTGTACTCGCTGGTCCATCAGGTCGTGCGCGAGTCCGGCTACGAGGAATTGCTGTCGTCCGGCATCGTGATCACCGGCGGCACCGCAATGATGCCCGGCATGGTGGAACTGGGAGAGGACATCTTCCTCAAACCGGTTCGGGTTGGCGTTCCCGAGTACCGGGGCAACCTGCACGAGGTCGTCAAGAGCCCGCGCTATTCGACGGTGATGGGCCTGCTGCTGGAAGGCCGCGTGCAACGGATGCGCGGACGCAAGGTGGCGGTGCAGAGCGGTTCGGTCAAGCAGATCTGGACGCGCATGAAGGAATGGTTCGTCGGCAATTTCTGATCGGCGACAGGCATTGATGACACGAATTGGCGACGCGCCGATTGCCGACTGTCCACCGTGGCGGGCCCGGCGCGTTGATGGAGCAGTTTCTTTCTTTTGGTTCTTTGTTCAGGAACCAAGGGTTGCGGCGGGGAGGCCGCAGCGTTTGGCGACTGATTTTTCTCGGAGGCAGTGATGGACTTTGACATGATCGAATCGGAAATGCAGGACGGCACCATCATCAAGGTGGTCGGCGTGGGCGGCGCGGGCGGCAACGCCGTGCAGCACATGATCAACCGCGGGGTGCAGGGCGTCGAATTCATCTGCATGAACACCGATGCGCAGGCGCTCAAGCGCTCGACCGCGGCGCGCGTGCTGCAACTGGGCAATACGGGCCTGGGCGCCGGCGCCAAGCCGGAGGTCGGCCGCACCTGCGCCGAATCGGCGCGCGAACAGATCGCCGACGCGCTGCGCGGCGCGCATATGGTCTTCATCACTGCCGGCATGGGCGGCGGCACCGGTACCGGTGCGGCGCCGATCGTGGCGCAGGTCGCCAAGGAGATGGGCATCCTGACCGTCGGCGTGGTCAGCAAGCCGTTCGACTTCGAAGGCGCGCGCCGCGCGAAGGTCGCCGAGCATGGTTCGGCCGAGCTGGAGAACAACGTCGACTCGCTGATCGTCGTGCTCAACGAGAAGCTGTTCGAGGTGATGGGCGACGACGCCGAGATGGACAAGTGCTTCCAGTGCGCCGATGACGTGCTGCACAACGCGGTGGCCGGCATTGCCGAGATCATCAACGTGGACGGCCTGGTCAACGTCGACTTCGAAGACGTCAAGACCGTGATGGGCGAGCAGGGCAAGGCGATGATGGGCACGGCCACGGTGTCGGGCGTCGATCGCGCGCGCCTGGCCGCCGAGCAGGCGGTTGCCAGCCCGCTGCTGGAAGGCGTGGATCTGTCCGGCGCGCGCGGCGTGCTGGTCAACATCACGGCCAGCCGCTCGCTGAAGCTGTCGGAGACCAAGGAGGTCATGAACACGATCCGCAGCTATGCCGCGGAAGATGCGACCGTGATCTTCGGTACCGTCTACGACGACTCGATGGGCGATGCGCTGCGCGTGACCGTGGTCGCCACGGGCCTGGGCCGCTCGGGCAAGAAGCAGCAGCCGATGACGCTGCTCAAGACCGGTACCGACAACATGCCGGTGCAGATGATGGCCGGCCTGCAGCATGGCTCGGCGCTGCACAGCGCGCCGGACTACAGCGGCCTCGATACGCCGGCGGTGTTCCGCAGCTCGCGCGAGACCGCGTCGGCGCACGTGGCCGCGCTGCAGGAAAAGGGTGTCGACACGTACGACATCCCGGCTTTCCTGCGCAAGCAGGCGGACTGAGCACGGCGCGAAGTCGATCCGCGGCGAGCCGACCCCTCGGCTGGCCGATTGCATCGCCGGCAGGTTGCCGGCCGCGCATCCGCGACAGCGGGGCACGATGGGCGCTCCCCATCCGCCCGTGCCCGCGCTCCGGATGACGGCCGCCGGCCTTTCGCGCGAGCGAGGAGATTGACGCCGCCCGCTGTCCTCCGTCCGCATCCCGTGCCGGGACAGGCGCGCCGCCGGCCGCCTCCCCGGACTGGTCTCCCGCCGTATCCCGGCCGGGATGTGCCTTCCGTCCGCGCGGCGAGCGCAAGCTCGCCGCGCCTGTTTTTGTCAGTTCTGCTTGCCGGCCTGTCGGCATGCGCCGACAGCCGTGCGCGCCGCCGTCCCACTTGGGATGCCGGAAGGCGGCAACTATGATGCAGACTGGGTTTGGCCAAGGCGATCGCCGTCGTTGCCGCGCCGTCGTTGCCGATGGGCGACGTGGACGCCGACGCCGCGGCTACCTGAGGAAAACGCCATGATCGAAATCGGTGCACGCGTGCCCGACGCGACGCTGTACGAGTACTTCGAAACCGAGGCGGGCGGCTGCGCGCTCGGTCCCAACGCCTTCTCGGTCGCCGAGCTGGCCAAGGGCCGCCGCATCGTCGTGTTTGGTCTGCCCGGCGCGTTCACGCCGACCTGTTCCGCACGCCATGTGCCCGGCTTCGTCGAGCAGGCCGAGGCGCTGCGCGCCGCGGGCGTCGACGAGATCTGGTGCGTGTCGGTCAACGATGCGTTCGTGATGGGCGCCTGGGCGCGCGAGCAGGGCACTGCCGGCAAGGTCCGGATGCTCGGCGACGGCAGCGCCGACTGGACCCGTGCGCTGGGCCTGGAGCAGGACCTGGGCAAGCGCGGCATGGGCGTCCGCTCGCAGCGCTATGCGATGGTGATGGACGATGGCGTGGTCACGCACCTGGCCGTCGAAGCCCCGGGCAAATTCGAGCTCAGCAGCGCGGAAGCGGTGCTCGCGATGTTGCGCGCGTAAGACGGCATGCCGTGCTCCATGGCCGCCGTGACCCGGAGGGCGCGGCGTTGAAAGTGCTTGACGAGTCCCTTATAACGCGCCCGTCGACGACTTCGCCGCCATTTCCCGCATCTTTTTCGGGCCTTTACCCGTCGAATGCCACACCGTTAACACGACGAAACAAAACTGGTGCAGCGCAATATTCTCGCCGGTGGTAAGATGCGGTTTATTGGATTTCAAGCCCGATAGATTTTAATAATTAGCAGAGGCCGTCATGCTTAAACAGCGCACCATCAAGTCCCTGGTCAAGACCGTTGGCATTGGCTTGCACTCGGGCCGTAAAGTGACGCTGACATTGCGGCCCGCCCCGACCGACACCGGTATCGTGTTCACCCGGGTCGACCTGCCCGAGCCGGTCGAGATTCCGGTCAAGGCATCGGCGATCGGCGATACGCGGCTGGCCTCCGTGCTGCAGAAGAACGGCGCCCGCGTGTCCACCATCGAACACCTGATGTCCGCCTGCGCGGGTCTCGGCATCGACAACCTGTTCGTCGACGTCGACGCCGAGGAAATTCCGATCATGGACGGCAGCGCGGCGTCCTTCGTGTTCCTGCTGCAGTCGGCAGGAATCGAGGAGCAGCCGGCGGCCAAGCGCTTCATCCGCGTCAAGAAGGCGGTGGAGGTGCGCGAGGGCGACAAGCTGGCGCGGCTCGAGCCGTATTTCGGCTTCAAGCTGTCGTTCACGATCGACTTCCGCCATCCGGCCGTCGACAAGACCGGCCAGACCTTCGAGATCGATTTCGGCGACACCAGCTATGTGCGCGAGATCGCGCGCGCCCGTACCTTCGGCTTCGCGCACGAGGTCGAGGCCCTGCGCGAGATGGGCCTGGCGCGCGGCGGCAGCCTGGACAACGCGATCGTGCTCGACGAGCACCGCATGCTGAACAACGAGGAACTGCGCTATGGCGACGAGTTCGTGCGCCACAAGATCCTCGACGCGATCGGCGACCTCTATGTCGTCGGCCATCCGCTGATCGGCGCCTACGTCGCCAACAAGTCCGGCCACGGGCTGAACAACCAGTTGCTGCGCGCGCTGCTGGCGGACGAGCAGGCCTACGAGATCGTCAGCTTCGAACGCCAGGAAGAGGCCCCGGCCGCCTTCCTGCCGCAGCTGCAGCCGGCCTTCGCCTGATTATTCAAGGGTGGGTTTGCTCCCCTCGCCCGCTTGCGGGAGAGGGGCGGGGGAGAGTGCAACGGCGCTTGCCAGGCGCGCCTGGCCTCAGCGATGCCGCGACAGCAGCGTCTGCACCGCGTCCCGCAGCGGCGAGTCCGGCAAGGTCTGCGCCAATTCCCCCAGGCTGTTCAATCCCGCCGCCGGCACGCCCGTTCTCTTGGGCCGCTCGGCCGGCTCCACGTCCCAGTCGCCGCGCGCGGCGTCGGGCTGTACCCGCACCTTGACCGCATCGATCCGTGCCCCGCGTTGCTGCAGCCGCGCCAGCAGGCTCGGCACGATCTGCCGCACCCGCGCCGCGGCCGCGCCGTGCGCGGCCAGCAGCAGCAGCGTGTTCGGCTGCCCCGGGCTGCGGGTGTCCTGGCGCACACCCCCGACCGCGATGCCGGCGCGCATGCCCGGCGGCAGCAGCGCCATCACCTCGGCTTCCAGCGCGGCCAGCTCGCGCGCCGCCTGCATCAGCGACGACATCGGTCCGGCCTTGGCCAGCCAGTCGTTCAATGGCTTGGCGTGGGGTGTTTGCAGGGCGTGGTGGGTGAACAGGCGCATGCCGGCATTCTAGCCGCTGCCTGCCTCGAGCGGCCCCGGCGCGGCACCCGCGGTGCCGTGCGCGAGACGCCGTGCCGGCACGGTCGGCAGCCACGCCCGGCATGTCCGAAACCGCGCGGGACCGGCCACGGAACCGCCCGCCGCGCGTGATAAACTCGGCGTTTTGCGCTAATCCTCTCTTCGCCACGCGCGCTTCGCGTCCGGCCCTGCGGCTCGGACGGCGGGACCGCAATCGTGCGCAGGTGACACCAATCGATGATCACGGGCCTTCTCAAGAAAGTCTTCGGCAGCCGTAACGAGCGGCTGATCAAACAATATCGACGGACAGTCGAGCGGATCAACGCGCTGGAGCCGAAGTTCGAAGCGCTGTCGGACGACGAGCTGCGCGGCATGACCGAACAGTTCCGCCAGCGCCACGCCGGCGGCGAATCGCTCGAGTCGCTGTTGCCCGAAGCCTTCGCGGTCTGCCGCGAGGCCAGCAAGCGCGTGATGAAGATGCGCCATTTCGACGTGCAGCTGATCGGCGGCATGGTGCTGAACGACAACAAGATCGCGGAGATGCGTACCGGCGAGGGCAAGACCCTGACCGCGACGCTGGCGGTCTACCTGAACGCGCTGACCGGCAAGGGCGTGCACGTGGTCACGGTCAACGACTACCTGGCGCAGCGCGATGCCGAGTGGATGGGCCGGCTGTACAACTTCCTCGGGCTGTCGGTCGGCGTCAACCTGTCGCAGATGCCGCACGACCAGAAGCAGGCGGCCTACAACAGCGACATCACCTACGGCACCAACAACGAATTCGGCTTCGACTACCTGCGCGACAACATGGTCTACGACCCGGGTCAGCGCGTGCAGCGGCCGTTGCACTATGCGATCGTCGACGAGGTCGACTCGATCCTGATCGACGAGGCGCGCACCCCGCTGATCATCTCGGGCCAGGCGGAGAACCATACCGACCTGTACCAGCGCATGAACGGCATCCCGAAGCTGCTCGAGCGCCAGATCGGCGAGGAGAAGGCGGACGGCACCGGCGTCGAGAAGCCGGGCGACTACTACGTCGACGAGAAGGCGCACCAGGTCTACCTGACCGAAGCCGGCCACGAGAAGGCCGAGCAGATCATGGCGCAGCTGGGCCTGATCGGCGAGGGCGAGTCGCTGTACGCGCCGCAGAACATCACGCTGATGCACCATCTGTACGCCGCGCTGCGCGCGCACAGCCTGTTCCATCGCGACCAGCACTACGTGGTGCAGAACGACGAGGTCGTCATCGTCGACGAATTCACCGGCCGCCTGATGACGGGCCGCCGCTGGTCCGACGGCCTGCACCAGGCGGTCGAGGCCAAGGAAGGCGTGACCATCCAGCAGGAAAACCAGACGCTGGCGACGATCACGTTCCAGAACTACTTCCGGATGTACGAGAAGCTGGCCGGCATGACCGGTACGGCCGACACCGAGGCCTATGAATTCCAGGAGATCTACGGCCTGGAAGTGGTCGTGATCCCGACCAACAAGCCGACCCAGCGCAAGGACTTCCAGGACCAGATCTTCAAGACGTCCAAGGAGCGCTACGACGCCGTGGTCCGCGATATCCGCGAATGCTACGAGCGCGGGCAGCCGGTGCTGGTCGGCACCACGTCGATCGAGACCTCGGAATACCTGTCGGACCTGCTGAACAAGGAAAAGCTGCCGCACCAGGTGCTCAACGCCAAGCAGCACGCGCGCGAGGCGGAGATCGTCGCGCAGGCGGGCCGGCCGCAGATGATCACGATCGCCACCAACATGGCGGGCCGCGGTACCGACATCGTGCTGGGCGGCAACGTCGAGAAGCAGGCCGGCTTCATCGAGGCCGATGCCAATCTGTCGGACGACGACAAGGCCTCGCGCATCGCGCAGCTGAAGTCGGAATGGCAGTCGCTGCACGAGCAGGTCAAGGCCGCGGGCGGCCTGCATATCGTCGGCACCGAGCGCCACGAGTCGCGCCGGATCGACAACCAGCTGCGCGGCCGCGCCGGCCGCCAGGGCGACCCGGGTTCGTCGCGCTTCTATCTGTCGCTGGACGACCAGCTGCTGCGCATCTTCGCCGGCGACCGCGTGCGCGCGATCATGGACCGCCTGAAGATGCCCGAGGGCGAACCGATCGAGGCCGGCATCGTCACGCGCTCGATCGAATCGGCGCAGCGCAAGGTCGAGGGCCGCAACTTCGATATCCGCAAGCAGCTGCTGCAGTACGACGACGTCGCCAACGACCAGCGCAAGGAAATCTACAAGCTGCGCAACGAGGTGCTCGAGGCGCAGGACGTCGGCGAGATGATCAAGAGCCTGCGCGAGGGCGTGCTGGTCGATCTGTTCCGCGAGTACGTGCCGGCCGAATCGATGGAAGAGCAGTGGGACATCGCCGGCCTGGAGAAGCGCCTGCGCGACGACTTCGGCCTGGAGCTGCCGCTGGCGCAGACCATCGAGAACGCGCAGAGCATCGAGGACGAGGAACTGCTGCAGATGATCGTCTCGGCCGCGGCCGAGCGTTACGAGGCCAAGGTCGCGCAGGTCGGCCGCGAGGCCTTTGCCGGCTTCGAGCGCTCGGTGATGCTGCAGAGCATCGACACGCACTGGCGCGAGCACCTGGCCGCGCTGGACCATCTGCGCCAGGGCATCCACCTGCGCGGCTATGCGCAGAAGGATCCGAAGCAGGAGTACAAGCGCGAGTCGTTCGAGCTGTTCGCGCGGCTGCTGGACGTGATCAAGAGCGAAGTCACCCGCGTCGTCTTCAACGTCCAGATCCAGTCGCCGGAAGAGCTCGAGCACGCCTCCGAGCAGATCGAGGACGACCTGTCGCATCTGGGCAATGTGCGATACCAGCATGACGAGTTCGGCGGCGCCGGTCCCGACACCGGCGAGCGCGCGATTGCCGCCGCGGCACGCGGCGCGCGCGACGACAGCGAAGTGGCGACCATGCCCCGCGTCGGCCGCAACGACCCGTGCCCGTGCGGCTCGGGCAAGAAGTTCAAGCAGTGCCACGGCCGGCTGAGCTGAGCCGGCCGCAAGACACCGGCACTGGGTATCGCATCGAAGCAAGGAATCGAACATGGCCGTCAACTTGCCGCTGCCGCAGGCAGAGAATCTGAAACCGGTCGCCGGCGTCGAGCTCGGCTGGGCTGAAGCGGGCATCCGCAAGGCCAACCGCAAGGACGTGCTGGTGGTGCGCCTGGCCGAAGGCAGCACCGTGGCGGGCGTCTTCACGCGCAACCGCTTCTGCGCCGCGCCGGTGCAGGTCTGCCGCGAGCATCTGGCGGCCGGCCGCGGCATCCGCGCGCTGGTGATCAATACCGGCAATGCCAATGCCGGCACCGGCGAGCCGGGCCTGGCCAACGCCCGCGCGACCTGCGACGCGGTCGCCGGCGCGCTGGGCATCGGAGCCGATCAGGTGCTGCCGTTCTCGACCGGCGTGATTCTCGAACCGCTGCCGATGGACCGCCTGCTGGCCGGCGTGCCGAAGGCGATCGCCAACGCGCGCGAGGACAACTGGCTGGCGGCGGCCGAATCGATCATGACCACCGACACGCAGCCGAAGGCCGCGTCGCGCACGGTGGCGATCGGCGGCAAGACCGTCACGCTGACCGGCATCAGCAAGGGCGCCGGCATGATCCGTCCCAATATGGCCACGATGCTGGGCTTCATCGCCACCGATGCGACCGTGGCGCAGCCGGTGCTGCAGGCGCTGGTGGCGCACGCGGCGGACCACTCGTTCAACAGCATCACGATCGATGGCGATACCTCGACCAACGATTCGTTCGTGCTGATCGCCACCGGCCGCGCCGGCGCGCCCGCGATCGAGCGCGCCGACGGTGCCGAGTTCGCGGCGCTGCGCGATGCGGTGACGTCGCTGGCGCAGGAGTTGGCGCAGATGATCGTGCGCGACGGCGAAGGCGCGACCAAGCTGATGACGATCCGGGTCGAGGGCGGCCGCGATGTCGCCGAGTGCCGCCAGATCGCCTATGCGGTCGCCCACTCGCCGCTGGTCAAGACCGCGTTCTACGCGTCCGACCCCAATCTGGGCCGGATCCTGGCCGCGGTCGGCTATGCCGGTGTCGACGACCTCGATGTCGGCGGCGTCAACCTGTGGCTCGACGATGTCTGGGTCGCCAGGGACGGCGGCCGCCACCCCGACTACCGCGAGGAAGACGGTCAGCGCGTGATGAAGCAGGCCGAGATCACGGTGCGTATCGCGCTGGGCCGCGGCAATGCCACGGCCACGGTCTGGACCTGCGACCTGTCGCACGACTACGTATCGATCAACGCGGACTATCGTTCCTGATTGCTGCCTGACGATGCCTTGCCGATTGGCGAGGCATCGCGCACGCCGAGGGCCGGGCATCGGCCCATCGTGCTCGCCTCGCTGTTCCGCTTCTGCCATCCCCCGCCTTTCCGGATTGCCGCCATGTCCGATCTCGCCTCCCGTCTCGACCAGTTTCTGTCCCGGCTCGAACAATGGCTGCCGCCGCAGCTGACCGAGGACGATTGGCAGCAGGCCGTCGCCTTCCGCTGGCGCAAGCGCCAAAGCCTGTTCGGCAATATCGGCTACCTGCAGGCCATCCGGCAGTTGCCGCCGATCCATCTGGACGACCTGAAGAACATCGAGCGCCAGAAGGACGCGATCGTCGCCAATACGCGCCAGTTCGTGCACAGGCTGCCGGCCAACAACGTGCTGCTGACCGGGGCGCGCGGCACCGGCAAGTCGTCGCTGATCAAGGCCTGCCTGAACGCCTTCGTGGATGAGGGGCTACGCCTGGTCGAAGTCGACAAGGCCGACCTGGGGGACCTGGGCGATATCGTCGAGCAGCTGACGCAGCGGCCGGAACGCTTCGTGATCTTCTGCGACGACCTGTCGTTCGAGGACGGCGAATCGGGCTACAAGTCGCTGAAGTCGGCGCTCGACGGCTCGGTCGCCGCGCAGTCGGACAACGTGCTGGTCTATGCGACCTCGAACCGCCGCCATCTGCTGCCGGAGTACATGAAGGACAACGAGACCTACCAGCACACCGCGGATGGCGAAATCCATCCCGGCGAGGTGGTCGAGGAAAAGATCTCGCTGTCCGAGCGCTTCGGCCTGTGGCTGTCGTTCTATCCGCCGAAGCAGGACGAATACCTGAATATCGTCGCGCACTGGTTGCGCCAGTTTGGCTGCAGCGACGACGATATTGCCGCGGCTCGCGGCGATGCGCTGGTCTGGGCGCTCGAGCGCGGCTCGCGCTCGGGGCGCGTCGCGTGGCAGTTCGCGCGCGACTGGGGCGGCAAGCATGGCAAGCCTTACGGCGGACATCCGGGCGCGCACCAGGGCGAGCCGGCATGAGCGGGGGACGCAAGGTCACCGAGGTCGCGGTCGGCGTGCTGGTACGGCCGGACGGCCGCTTCCTGCTGGCACAGCGGCCGGCCGGCAAGCCCTACGAGGGCTACTGGGAGTTTCCCGGCGGCAAGCTCGAAGCCGGCGAATCGGTCGAAGCGGCGCTGGCGCGCGAGCTGCACGAGGAACTGGGCCTGGACATCACGGCCTCGACGCGCTGGCACGTGCTCGAGCACGATTACCCGCACGCCTATGTGCGGCTGCACTTCTGCAAGGTCACAGGCTGGACCGGCGAACCGGTCGGGCGCGAAGGCCAGGCGTTCTCGTGGGAGCAGGTGCCCGTTGCCGTCGGCCCCCTGCTGCCGGCGACGATTCCGGTGGTCCAGTGGTTGGGGGAGGAGGCGGCCTGAGCGTTGCCGCCGTGCGAGCGCGGGCGTTCAGTCCTCGTTCCGGTCCTGCTCGTCCTCGGTCGGATCGGCCGGCTTGCCGCCGATCACGTATTTCTCCGAGGCCCAGGCACCCAGGTCGATCTGCTTGCAACGTTCGGAACAGAAGGGACGGAACTTGTTTTCCGGCACCCAAACCACGTCCTTGCCACAGGTCGGGCATTTGACTACGGATGGCATGGCAAATCAGAAGTTGCAGAGTTTGAGCAGGAAGGGGATGTCGGCGTCGACCGAGCGCGGTCGCATGTCGCCGTCCTGCTGGGTGAAGCGCACCCACAGCATGTACTTGTTGGCGCTCATCTCGGGGATGAAGGCCAGCAGCGAATCGTCGAGCAGCACCTGCATCAGCTGGTAGCTGCGGCCGGACAGCATCTGCTGATAGCTGCCGCCGGTGGCGATCACCTTGCCGCTCTGTCCGGATTCGCGCAGCAGCTTCAGCACCGCATCGGTACCCACGCGCAGCGGAATCAGCGGACGTACCCACTTCAGGATGTCGGCGCGCCGTTCCTCGGCGGGCCGATGCTGCCAGGCATAGTACGAGGGCAGGTCGAACTCGCAGGTGCCGCCGGGAATGATCGCGCGGCTGCGGATGCTGGTCAGCCACTCGTTGTCGGTCAGCAGCTGGCCCGCCTTGCCGACGGTCTGGTTCAGCTGCGCGATGGCCTGCTCGAGCTCGCCGATCACCGCGTCGAGCGTCTGCTGGTCGATCTGCGGGCTCGAACGCAGCGCGCTCAGCGCCTGTCGCTGGCGGTCGAGTTCCTTGATCAGATCGGTCTTCAGGTCGGCGCGGCCAGCGACGTCGATGATCTCGAACAGCGTGGTCAGCGCGACATGATGCTGCAGCGCATGTTCCTGTCCGAGAAAGTAATCCAGCCGATCGAACAGGTCCTCCAGACGCAGGAGTGTCCTGATGCGTTCGTTGAAAGGATATTCGTACAGAATCAAGGGGAAGTCCGTGCAGCGCGGCGTCGGTCAGCTTGCCGGCCCGGTGCTGGATTCGACAGACGAATCGGCTCAGGCTGGCGCGCGAGGCGATCGGTACAGAATGCATGCGAAGCTCGCATGCGGCCGTATGCATGCACTTGGCAGCATATTCCAACGCATTCTATGCGAGACAGCGCGCAAGGACAATGAAACGCCGCCGATGGTGGCCTCGGCGGCGCCTGATGCAAAGTGCAGTGGTACGCCGGCTCCGGCTCAGCGCGCAGTCGGTTTGGCGGACAGCGCTTGCATCGCACGATAGCGGCGATCGAGCGCCTCGACCTGCGGCGGCAATGCCTCGACCGGGCCATCGTTGTCGATCACGTCGTCGGCGACGGCCAGCCGCTGCGCGCGCGTGGCCTGCCGGGCCATGATCGCCTCGACCTGCTCGCGCGAGAAACCGTTGCGCGCCATCACGCGGGCGATCTGCGTCGCTTCGCTGCAGTCGACCACCAGCACGCGGTCGACGCGCTCGCGCCAGCGGCCAGATTCGACCAGCAGCGGCACCACGTGGATCAGATACGGATGGGTGCCGTCGGCGCGAATACGCGCGGTCCGCTGTTCGGTGATCTCGCGGATCAGCGGATGCGTGATTGCCTCGAGCCGGGCCTTGGCGGTCGGATCGGAGAACACCAGCGCACGCATCGCATCGCGGTCCATCGCGCCGTCGGCGCGCAGGCAGGTGGGGCCGAAGGCCTCGACCAGCGCGGCAATCGCCGCGCCGCCGGGGGCGGTGATCTCGTGCGCGATCAGATCGGTATCGATCAGCGCGGCGCCGCGTTCGGCAAACAGATCGGCGACGCGGCTCTTGCCAGAGCCGATGCCCCCGGTCAATCCGATTTCCAGCATAAGTCTCCAGGGTCAGTGGGTCTGCATCGCGCCCGCTTCGATGGCAATGTCGGGCGCCAATGCCGGCAGCAGCCAGTCGGCACCGGCGAACAGCACCAGCAGTCCGGCGCCGGCAATGAACGGCCCGAACGGGAACGGCGTATCGCGATCGTGGCGGCGCAGTGCGATCTTGGCAAGACCGTACATCAGTCCCACCACCGACGACACCAGCACCAGCGCGGGCAGCGCCTGCCAGCCGAACCAGCCGCCCAGCGCGGCCATCAGCTTGAAGTCGCCATAGCCCATGCCCTCCTTGCCGCGCAGCAGCTTGAACAGCCAATAGGTGGTCCACAACAGCAGATAGCCGGCGGCCGCACCAATGACCGCATCGCCGATCGGTGCGAACAGGCCGGTCATGTTCAGCAGCAGGCCCAGCCACAGCAGCGGCTGCGTGATCTGGTCCGGCAGCAGCTGCGTGTCCGCATCGATCAGCGCCAGTGACAGCAGCGACCAGATCAGCACCAGCGCGGCCGCCGCCTGCCAGGTCGGTCCGAAATGCCAGGCCGCCAGCGCGCACAGCGCCGCGCTGATCAGCTCGACGGCGGGATAGCGCAGGCCGATCGGCTTGCGGCAGCTCGAGCAGCGGCCGCGCAGCAGCAGATAGCCGAGCACCGGGATGTTCTCCCACGGCGCGATCGCATGGCCGCAGTGCGGGCACGACGAGCGCGGCACCACGAGGTCGTAGCGGTCCGGGAAGGGCGCGGGCTCGTGGCGCAGCGCCGCCAGATAGTTGGCCTCCTCGCGCTCCATCATGCGCGGCAGCCGATGCACCACCACGTTGAGGAAGCTGCCGACCACCAGTCCGAGCAGCGCCGCCGCGCCCAGCAGGAACCATGGCGGCAGCGCGGCCAGTGCGGCGATGGTCCAGGTACCGGCGGGCATGGCCGCGTTCCAGTTCGACAGGAAGCCTTGCATCTCAGACCACCTGGGCGAGCCTGAAGATCGGCAGGTACATCGCGATCACCAGCGCGCCGATCAGCACGCCCAGCACCACGACGATCAACGGCTCGACCAGGCCGGCGAGCGCGGCGACGCCCTCGTCGACCTCGCGCTCGCAGCATTGCGCGACATGCAGCAGCATCGTGTCGAGCGCGCCGGATTCCTCGCCGATGCGCGTCATCTGCAGCGCCATCGGGTCGAACGCGGCACTGGCGCGCATTGCCGTCGCCAGGCTGGCGCCGCAACGCACCGCGCGTTCGATCTGCCGGGTGGCGTCGCGGTACACGCGATTGCCGGCGGCGCCCGCGACCAGCGCCATGGCCTCGATCAGCGGCGTGCCCGCGGCCGACAGCGTCGCCAGCGTGCGCGTCCAGCGCGCCACCGCCGCCTTGCGCAGCAGCGGACCGGCCAGCGGCAAGCGCAGCAGCGCGCGATCGCGCGCATGGCGCAGCGCAGCCGAGCGCCGCAGCGCATGCCGCAGGCCCAGCCACGCCAGCGCCGGCAGCGCCAGCAGCAGTTGCCAGTTTGCAACCAGGCCATCCGACACCGCGATCACGAATTGCGTCGGCCCAGGAAGTTCGGCGCCGGTGCCGAAGCCGACGAACACCTGCTTGAACGCGGGAATCACGAACAGCATCAGGATCGTCGTCACGGCGGCGGCGACCGCCAGCACCACCAGCGGATAGCGTAGTGCGGCGCGTACCTGGCCGCGCAGCGCGATCGCTTGTTGCTGATAGGCGTACAGCCGGTCAAGCATGCCGCCCAGCGCGCCGCTGTGCTCGCCGGCTTCGACCAGGCTGCAGTACAGCGCGTCAAACGCGCGGGGATGGCGGCGCATGGCCTGCGCCAGGCTGCTGCCGCCTTCGATGTCGCCGCGCAGCTGGGCCAGCAGGCGGCGCCACGCCGGGTCGCCATGGCCGCGCGCGATGATGTCGAGCGCAGGCAGCAGCGGCACGCTGGCGCCCAGCAGCGTCGACAGCTGACGCGTGAAGCGCACGATGTCTTCGGCTCGGAAGCGGGGTGGCGCGATGGTGCGCGCCATGGCCGGAAGGCGGAGCGCGGCGCGTGGGGCCGGCGCCGCCATGGTGGACCCGGATGGCATGATCGTTCGGTCGATCGTCGTTGTGGATTGTCGTTATGGACTGGTGGCCGCCAGCACCTCGGCCAGCGAGGTCGTGCCCGCCCTGACCTTGAGCAGCCCGGCCTCGCGCAACGATAGCACGCCCTCGCGGCGCGCCTGCTGCGCGAGCGCGCGGGCGCTGCCACGCGACAGGATGATGCCCTGCATCGCGTCGGAGACCGGCATCACCTGATGGATGCCGCAGCGGCCGCGATACCCGCTGCCGCGGCAGGCGGCGCAACCGACGGGCTGGCAGGGCTGCCAGTCGCCGTCGAGCAACGTATCCGCGAAACCGGCCTCGCGCAGCACCGACAGCGGCACCGAGCCGGGACGTTTGCAGGCGCACAGCACGCGGGCCAGCCGCTGCGCGGTGATCACCAGCACGCTGGCGGCCAGGTGAAACGGCGCGACGCCGAGCTGCGCGAGCCGCGTCAGCGTGCCCGGCGCGTCGTTGGTATGCAGCGTCGACAGGACCAGATGGCCAGTCTGCGCCGCCTTGACCGCGACATCGGCGGTCTCGGCATCGCGGATCTCGCCGACCATGATCACGTCCGGGTCCTGCCGCAGCAACGCGCGCAGCACGGTGGGGAAGCTCAGGCCGATCTTGTCGTGGATATTGACCTGGTTGATGCCGGCCAGCTGGATCTCGGCAGGATCCTCGGCCGTCGAGATATTGCGCTCCTCCTGGTTCAGCAGGTTCAGGAAGGCGTACAGCGAGACGGTCTTGCCGCTGCCGGTGGGACCGGTGACCAGCACCATGCCGTGCGGGCGGCGCAGCCGCTCGCGCAGCACGGCAAGCTGCGGCGGCTCGAGACCGAGGCCGTCCATGTCGAGCCGCACGCTGGACGCGGCCAGCATGCGCAGCACGATCTTCTCGCCGAACAGCGTCGGCAGCGTCGATACGCGCAGGTCGACCGCGCGGCCGGCGGCCCCGTCAGTCGTCGCCTCGCCGTCGCGCCGCGGCACCACGAAACGCATGCGGCCATCCTGCGGTATCCGCCTCTCGGCGATGTCCAGCCGCGCCAGCACCTTGATGCGCGTCGCGATGCGATCGCGAATGTCCAGCGGCGGACGCGCGACCTCGTGCAGCCGTCCATCGATGCGAAAGCGCACGCGGTAGAAGCCTTCGTACGGTTCGAAGTGCAGATCCGAGGCGCCGCGCAGGCAGGCCTCGGTCAGCAGCCTGTGGACGAAGCGCACGACCGGCGCGTCGTCGGCCGACGGCATGGCGGGGTCGTATTCGATCGGCGCATCGATAGGCGCATCGATAGGCGCATCGGACGGGGCGGTCACGGCGATCATGGCGGGCGGGGCGCAGTGGAGGAGTGGCCCAGTGTGCGATGCACGGGCAGGGAGGGGAATGCGCCCAGTCTCAAATGGGAAGCGCCGGCCAAAGCCAAAACGACCAAAACAAAAGGGCCGTGCATCGCTGCACGGCCCTTTCGGAAAAACTGGTCGGGGTGAGAGGATTCGAACCTCCGGCCTCTACGTCCCGAACGTAGCGCTCTACCAGGCTAAGCTACACCCCGTTTTTTGTTCCCCGCCGCGTCAGGACTGACGTTGCAGCGAGAAAGCACATAACTTTATCAGCGTTTCCTTCAGTTGTGAAGAGGGAAATTGCATTGCCGCGCGTTCGGCCGCATCGGCCTCGCGTTTTGCGGCCTCGAAGGTCGCATCCAGGGCCCCGCATTGATGGATGGCCGAGAACACCGCGTCGAAGTGTTCGGTGCCGCCTTCGACGATCGCCTCGCGCGCCAGCGCGCGTTGCTCGGCGGTGCCATGCTCCATCAGATGCAGCAGCGGCAGCGTCGGCTTGCCCTCGCGCAGATCGTCGCCGGCGTTCTTGCCCATCTGCTCGGCGCTGGCCGTGTAGTCGAGCATGTCGTCGATCAGCTGGAAGGCGGTGCCGATGCGGCGCCCGTATTCGGCGGCCGCCTCTTCCATCGCCGCGTCGGCGCCCGCCAGCACCGCGCCCAGCTGGGCCGAGGCCTCGAACAGCTTGGCCGTCTTGTAGCGGATCACCTGCAGATAGCGCTCCACCGTGACGTCGGGGTCGTGCATGTTCAGCAGCTGCAGCACCTCGCCCTCGGCGATCACATTGGTCGCGTCCGACAGGATCTGCATGATCCGCATGCTGCCGGCGTCGACCATCATCTGGAACGCGCGCGAATAGAGGAAGTCGCCGACCAGCACGCTGGCGGCATTGCCGAACACCGCGTTGGCGGTCTGGCGGCCGCGGCGCAGCTCGGATTCGTCGACCACGTCGTCGTGCAGCAGCGTGGCGGTGTGGATGAATTCCACCACCGCGGCCAGTTCGTGATGGCGATGTCCGTCATAGCCCAGCGCGCGCGCGGACAGCAGCAGGATCACGGGGCGCAGGCGCTTGCCGCCCGCGCCGATGATGTATTCGCCGATCTGTTCGATCAGGGGCACTTCGGAAGACAGGCGCTGCCGGATGACTGCATCGACGGCGCGCATGTCGGCAGCGACCGGAGCGAGCAAGGCAGAAGCGGAAGACTCGGACAAGATGATCACCGTTACGCAGAACGAGCGATTATATGCGATGGCCGTGTCCAGATGGCCCGGATGGCACCTGCTGCGCGCGGTGGCGCGGCGCGCTCTTCGCCGCCGAACCCGGGGGCAGGACGGGCCGGCCGGCGCCTATAATGCCGCCATGAACAAGCCCGCCGCTCCCGATGGCCATGGCCGCCGTCCGTCCCGCCGCCTTGCGTGGTGGGTGGCGTTCGCCGCGCTGGCCGGATTTCTGCTCGCCGAGGCGACCTGAGGGCCGTCAGCGCAAGGGCGCGGGCAAGCGCGCAGTAAGTGCGCTGCCCGTCTCTGCGGGTCTATGTGTTTGTTTTCTTTGCACTTTTCCCGCTGCTCGTATAGAATGCCGAGTTTCCTCCGGCTGAACTGCTGTTGTTGCGTCCGTGCCGGCGGGAGATAACCGGGCCGAAAGCGCGTTGCATGGCCGCTTCGCCTAGCCGCGAAGCCGCGCCAGCGCTGGCTTTTGGGCGTTTATTCACATCGAGAGGTTCGACAATGTACGCGGTCGTAAAAACCGGCGGCAAGCAATACAAGGTTGCTGCTGGCGAAAAACTGAAAGTAGAACAGATACCGGCAGACATTGGCGCAGAAATCACGCTCGACCAAGTGCTCGCAGTGGGCGCTGGCGACCAGATCAAGTTTGGTACGCCGCTGGTCAGCGGGGCTTCCGTCAAAGCTACCGTTATCTCCCAGGGTCGTCACGACAAGGTGAAGATCTTCAAGATGCGCCGTCGCAAGCATTACCAAAAGCGCCAAGGCCATCGCCAGAATTACACCGAACTGCGCATCGAAGCGATCGTTGCCTGAGTCCCCGCGGACCGCAACGAGACAACGCAATCGAGCGACATCAGGTATAGCGACAGGAGTTAAGTCATGGCACAGAAAAAAGGCGGCGGTTCCACACGGAACGGCCGCGATTCCGAATCGAAGCGTCTGGGCGTGAAGGTGTTTGGTGGCCAGGCCATCAACGCCGGCGGCATCATCATCCGCCAGCGCGGTACCCGCGTGCATGCCGGCGAGAACGTCGGCGTGGGCAAGGACCACACCCTCTTCGCCCTGGTTGACGGCCACGTGAAGTTCGCCGTCAAGGGCGCTGCCAAGAAGCAGCAGGTCAGCGTCGTTCCGGCAGCCTGACCACTGCCTTGCAGCACGAAGGCCCCGCAACCCTTGCGGGGCTTTTTCTTTTCTGGCGACAATGTCGCACGTCGCCCGCCGCCGGCAGCGCCTGACAAGGTCTTTCGACGCGGCACGCTCCAGCACGGATCACCATCATGAAGTTCATCGACGAAGCCCGAATCGAAGTCATTGCCGGTAACGGCGGCAATGGCAGCGCGTCGTTCCGGCGCGAGAAGTTTGTGCCGTTCGGCGGGCCGGACGGCGGCGATGGCGGCCGTGGCGGCAGCGTCTACGCGGTGGCCGATCGCAACATCAACACGCTGATCGATTTCCGCTACGCCAAGAAGCATGTCGCCCGCAACGGCGAGAACGGCCGCGGCTCCGACTGCTACGGCGCGGCCGGCGAGGACGTGACCCTGCGCATGCCGGTCGGCACGCTGATCACCGACATGGACAGCGGCGAGGTCATCGCCGATCTGACCGAGCACGGCCAGAAGGTGTGCCTGGCCGAGGGCGGCATCGGCGGCTGGGGCAATCTGCATTTCAAGTCCAGTACCAACCGTGCGCCGCGCCAGCAGGTCGACGGCAAGCCGGGCGAGCGCCGCATGCTCAAGCTCGAGCTGAAGGTGCTGGCCGACGTCGGCCTGCTGGGCATGCCCAATGCCGGCAAGTCGACCTTCATCTCGCACGTGTCCAACGCGCGGCCCAAGGTGGCGGACTATCCGTTCACCACGCTGCATCCGAACCTGGGCGTGGTGCGCGTCGACCACGAGCAATCGTTCGTGATCGCCGATATCCCGGGGCTGATCGAGGGCGCCGCCGAGGGCGCGGGCCTGGGCCACCAGTTCCTGCGCCATCTGCAGCGCACCGGACTGCTGCTGCATATCGTCGATCTGGCACCGTTCGACGAATCGGTCGATCCGGTCGCCGAGGCGCGCGCCATCGTCAACGAGCTGAAGAAATACGACGCCGAGCTGTACGAGAAGCCGCGCTGGCTGGTGCTGAACAAGCTCGACATGGTTCCCGAGGACGAGCGTGAGGCGCGCGTCAAGGACTTCATCAAGCGCTACAAGTGGAAGGGGCCGGTGTTCCGCATCTCGGCGCTGACCGGCGAGGGCTGCCGTGAGCTGGTCTACGCGATCAAGGACCACCTGGCCGCGCTGAAGGCCGAGGAGGCCGCGGCGCTGGCCGAGCCGGACGTGCGTCTGGACGAGCGGCTGCACAACGTCGATCGCGACGAAAATCGCGACGAGCGACAAGGCTGATCCCGCGCCGGAAATCTGCGCCGGAACATCGCCCGGCACGACCCCACTTCAGGAGACACAGTTGCCCACCCAATCGGTCATCGCGCAGGCCCGGCGCATCGTCGTCAAGGTCGGATCGAGCCTCGTCACCAACGACGGCAAGGGGCTGGACCACGATGCCATCGCCCGCTGGGCGGCGCAGATCGCCAGGCTGCGCACCGCCGGCAAGGAAGTGGTGCTGGTCAGCTCGGGCGCGATCGCCGAGGGCATGCAGCGGCTGGGATGGGCGCGCCGTCCGCGCGAGATCCATGAACTGCAGGCCGCGGCCGCGGTCGGGCAGATGGGGCTGGCCCAGGTCTACGAAAGCCAGTTCGGCCGCTATGGCATCCGCACCGCGCAGGTGCTGCTGACCCATGCCGACCTGGCCGACCGCGAGCGCTACCTGAATGCGCGCTCGACGCTGCTGACGCTGCTCGGCCTGGGCGTGGTGCCGATCATCAACGAGAACGACACGGTCGTCACCGACGAAATCAAGTTCGGCGACAACGATACGCTGGGCGCGCTGGTCACCAACCTGATCGAGGGCGATGCGCTGGTGATCCTGACCGACCAGCGCGGCCTCTACACCGCCGATCCGCGCAAGGATCCGGCCGCCGAGTTCGTGCACGAGGCGCTGGCCGGCACGCCACAGCTCGAGGCGATGGCCGGCGGTGCCGGCACCGCGATCGGCCGCGGCGGCATGCTGACCAAGATCCTGGCGGCCAAGCGCGCGGCCAAGTCGGGCGCCCATACCGTGATCGCGTCCGGACGCGAGGCCGACGTGCTCGCGCGTCTGGCCGGCGGCGAGGCGATCGGCACGCAGCTGCTGGCGCCGACCGGGCGGCTGACCGCGCGCAAGCAGTGGATGGCAGACCATCTGCAGCTGCGCGGGCGCGTCGTCATCGACGCGGGCGCGGTCGACAAGCTGACCGCGGGCGGCAAGTCGCTGCTGCCGATCGGCGTGGTGGAGGTGCAGGGCGAGTTCGCGCGCGGCGAGGTCATCGCCTGCGTCGATGCGCAGGGGCGCGAGGTGGCGCGTGGCCTCACCAACTACTCGAGCGCCGAGGCGCGGCTGATCGCCCGCAAGCCGTCATCGGAAATCGAAGCGGTGCTCGGCCATCTGAACGAGCCCGAGCTGATCCACCGGGACAACCTCGTACTCGTCTGAGCGGACGCAAAAAGGCCGGCGATGGCAATCCGCCGCCGCGGGCCTTCATCGTAGGCTGTCGATAGCCCTTACTGGTACGCGCCCTGCCGGGCCACGCCGTCGCGGATCGCGCGCACGATGTCCTCGGTCTTGCCCGCCACCGCGCGGCCGTCGCACAGATATTCGGACGCCAGCGTCGCCGCATAGCTGTTGCGCACGCTGGTGCTCATCGTCCGCCATTGCTCGGCGCCCGCGCTCTGGTTCGGCACCCAGGTCTTGCTGCCGGGCGGCATGGTGGCGAACAGCTTGCGCTGGAACACGTCGCAGCGCACCCCTTCGTAGCTGATGTTGCGCACGCCGGTCGGGCTGGTGATCACCGCGGTGTAGCGCACCGCGCCGTCCTCGCCGACCAGGATCGACTTGGCGTCCACCGCGAACGACAGGCGCCCGGTCGTGCTGACGTCAAACGGCAGCAGATCGGCGTCGGCCGGCGGCGGCGGCAGCTTGGTCGCGGCCTCCTGAAAGCCCTTGGAGGCGAGCCGGTCGAGCAGGAAGACCGGTTCCTCGGCCTCCTCCGCTTCGAGCTGGGCGGCGCGCTTGGGCGTCTCGGTGCTGGTCGAACAGGCGCTCACCAGGGCGAGTGCCAACAGCGTGGCAAGTCCGGCAGCCAGACCCGTGGGGGTTGCGCTGCCGGTGCGGCGTCGGCCGAAGCCGGCGGGTTTAGTCATCAGTGCTCCGCGTTTGCACGCAGACCGGCGCTTCCGGCTGCGTCAGGGTAGGGGACGGCTGGCTGGCGGCCGGCGCATTGCCCGGACCTTGCCGGCCCGCGCGCTGGCCGCCGGCGCGGCCGGCGTTGCCATGGGTCCCGGCATGGTGGTTGCCGTAGGGACTGAGCGGCGCCCGCTGGCCGCGATGCAGAAAGCGCGACAGCTCCGTCAGCGCCATCTGGTAGACCTCGCGCTTGAATTCGATCACCGCGTCGAGCGGCACCCAGTACTGGCTCCAGCGCCAGGCATCGAATTCCGGGTGGTCGGTGGCGCGCAGGCAGATATCGCAATCGCGCGCCGCCATGCGCAGCAGGAACCAGATCTGTTTCTGCCCCTTGTAATGCCCGCGAATCTCGCGGCGTATGAACTTGTCCGGCACCTCGTAACGCAGCCAGTCGCGCGTGCGACCGACGATCCTGACGTGCTCGGGCAGCAGTCCGACCTCTTCATGCAGTTCGCGGTACATCGCCTGTTCCGGCGTCTCGCCGTATTTGATGCCGCCTTGGGGAAACTGCCAAGAATGTTCGCCGATTCGCTTGCCCCAGAACACCTCGTTCCGTGCGTTGATGAGGATGATGCCGACGTTCGGGCGGAAGCCTTCACGATCGAGCATGACTGCACCTCGAATCCTTTAGAATTACGTCGATTATAAAGGAAGCGCGGGGTCCGTCCGGGCCGGTCCGGCGTGCTGGTTTTCCCCGACGAAATGCGCCGTTTCAGGCGCCTTTCGCCGGCCCAGACACCGTGTCGCGACCGTGTGCCCGGCCGCATTTTTTTACCCAGTCCTTGCCCTGTCGGACCCCTTACCCTTTTTCCCATCGATCCGCGCCGCGCGCGCTGTCCCAACCCGCTGTCCCAACCGAAAGCCACGGATGAAAGCTTCGCAATTCTTCATTTCCACTCTCAAGGAAGCCCCCGCCGACGCGGAGATCGTCTCGCACAAGCTAATGATGCGCGCCGGCATGATCAAGAAGCTGGGTGCCGGCATCTATAGCTATATGCCAACCGGCCTGCGCGTGATCCGCAAGATCGAGCAGATCGTCCGTGAGGAGATGAACCGCGCCGGCGCCGTCGAACTGCTGATGCCGTTCGTGCAGCCGGCCGAGCTGTGGCAGGAGACCGGCCGCTGGGACAAGATGGGGCCGGAGCTGCTGCGCCTGAAGGATCGCCATGAGCGCGACTTCGTGCTGCAGCCGACTTCCGAAGAGGTTGTCACCGACATCGTCCGCACCGAGATCCGCAGCTACAAGCAGCTGCCGCTGAACCTGTACCAGATCCAGACCAAGTTCCGCGACGAGCGCCGGCCGCGCTTCGGCATCATGCGCGGGCGCGAGTTCACGATGAAGGACGCCTATTCGTTCGACCGCGACGAGGACGGCATGAAGGTGTCGTACCGCCAGATGTACGACGCCTATATCCGCATCTTCCAGCGCTTCGGGCTGGAGTTCCGCGCGGTGGCGGCCGACAACGGCGCGATCGGCGGCTCGGGCTCGCATGAATTCCACGTGATCGCGGACACCGGCGAGGACGCGATCGTCTACTGCCCCGAGTCGGACTACGCCGCGAACATGGAGGCCGCCGAGGCGCTGCCGCTGCTGGCCGAGCGTGCGCCCGCGCGCGAGCCGCTGACGCGCACGCCGACGCCGGGCAAGGCCAAGTGCGAGGACGTCGCCGAACTGCTCGGCATTCCGCTGGAGCGCACCGTCAAGTCGATCGTGCTGGCGACCGAGGGCACGGCCGGCGAGCCCGCGCAGATCTGGCTGCTGCTGCTGCGCGGCGACCACGACCTGAACGAGATCAAGGCGTCGAAGGTGCCGGGCCTGGGCGAGTTCCGCTTCGCCACCGAGGCGGAGATCGTCGCCACCTTCGGCACGCCCCCGGGCTATCTGGGCCCGATCGGTGCCAAGGCGCCGATCCGCGTGGTGGCCGACCGCACCGTCGCCAACATGAGCGACTTCGTCTGCGGCGCCAACGAGCGCGACTATCACCTGACCGGCGTCAACTGGGGCCGCGACCTGCCCGAGCCGGTGGTCGCGGACCTGCGCAACGTGGTCGAGGGCGATGCCTCGCCCGACGGCAAGGGCCGGCTGGCGATCTGCCGCGGCATCGAGGTCGGCCATGTGTTCATGCTCGGCACGCGCTATTCGGCGGCGATGAACGCGACCTTCCTCGACGAGAACGGCAAGACCCAGCCGATGCAGATGGGCTGCTACGGCATCGGCGTGACGCGCATCGTCGGCGCGGCGGTCGAGCAGAACTACGACGAGCGCGGCATCATCTGGCCGGCCGCGATCGCGCCGTTCGAGGTGGTGGTGTGCCCGGTCGGCTACGACCGCTCGGAAGCGGTCAAGGCCGAGGCCGACCGTATCCATGCCGAGCTGCTGGCGGCCGGCGTCGATGCGATCCTGGACGACCGCGGCGAGCGCCCCGGCGTGATGTTCGCCGACTGGGAACTGATCGGCGTGCCGCATCGCGTGGTGGTCGGCGACCGCGGCCTGAAGGAAGGCCAGGTCGAGTATCAGGGCCGGCGCGATGCCGAGGCGAGCCGCGTGGCGGTGGCCGACATCGTCGGGCATGTCCGCAAGCTGCTGGCCAACTGACGCCATGCCCAGGCCGCGATGCGCCGCCATCGCGGCGCTGCTGACAGCGCTGGCGTTGCTGACCGCGCCGCCCGCGCACGCCGGCGCCCAGCGCGAGGAGCAGCTGGCCGACGCCGTGCGCGGCGCGCTGGCCGCGGCGATTGCCGATGCGCGCCCCACCCGGCCGGTGTTCGTCTCCGCCGGCGAGCGTGACGCCTATCTGCGCTGGGTCGCCGAGATGTCGCGCCGCCTCGAGCGGCGCATTCCCGAGCCGCTGATCCGCACCGAGCTGGTCGAGACCGTCTACTACGAGGCCAAGCGGGCCGGACTCGAGCCCGCGCTGGTGCTGGGGCTGATCCAGGTCGAGAGCAATTTCCGCAAGTACGCGATCAGCACGGCGGGCGCACGCGGGCTGATGCAGGTGATGCCGTTCTGGGCGCGCACCATCGGCGACGGCGACGCCCGCAAGCTGTTCCATCTGCAGAGCAATCTGCGCTACGGCTGCACGATCCTGCGCCACTATCTGGACCGCGAGTCCGGCGACCTGTTCCTCGCGCTGGGCCGCTACAACGGCAGCCGCGGCCGGGCCGACTATCCGAACGCGGTGCTGGCCGCGTGGAAGCGCTGGCAAGAGGCCGAGGCCGCGGTGACGGTGGCGAACACCGCCGCGCCTGCCGCGTTCCCATCCACCCGCCTGTCCGATCCGTCATGACTTCGCGCCCGCATCCGGCGGCCGGCAAGACCGGCTACGCCACCTCGTCGCCCGAACTGGAACGCTGGCTGGCCCGGCATATCGCGCAAGGCTTCGGCGCCGACGCGCTGGTGCGGTCGATGTGCCAGTCCGGCTACGACGCGGCCTTCGCGCGCGCCACGGTGCAGGCCGCCTTTGCCGGATCCGGGCAGCGCGGCGCGCGGTCGGGACATTCGCCATCGCCGACCGCCAGGGCGAAGGCCGCTGCGCAGTCCATGCCCAACGCCGCGCACCACGCTGCCACCGCGGCGGCGGCGACCCCTGCGATCACCGCGCCCAATGCATTGCCAGCCGGCGACGGCCGCGACGTGCCGGTGCTGTTCGCGATCGAGTCGCCGCGCATCGCGCTGTTCCAGCGGCTGTTGATGCCGGACGAATGCGAGGCGCTGATCGCGCTGTCGCGCGGCCGGCTGGCGCGCTCGCCGGTGGTCAATCCCGATACCGGCGACGAGAACCTGATCGACGCGCGCACCAGCATGGGCGCGATGTTCCAGGTCGGCGAGCATCCGCTGATCGAGCGGCTGGAGGCGCGCATCGCCGCGGTGACCGGCGTGCCGGTCGAGCACGGCGAAGGGCTGCAGATCCTGAACTACAAGCCCGGCGCCGAGTACCAGCCGCACTACGACTTCTTCAACCCGCAGCGCCCCGGCGAGGCACGCCAGCTGCGCGTTGGCGGACAGCGGATGGCGACGCTGGTGATCTACCTGAACGATGTGCCGGCCGGCGGCGCGACCGCGTTCCCGAAGCTGGGTTTGCGCGTCAATCCGGTGCAGGGCAATGCGGTGTTCTTCGCCTATCTCGGCGAGGACGGCTCGCTCGACGAACGGACGCTGCACGCGGGGCTGCCGGTCGAGCAGGGCGAGAAGTGGATCGCCACCAAGTGGCTGCGCGAAGCGCCGTATCGCGGCGAAGGCTGACCCGCTGCCGCCCGGAGGCACGGAGCCCGTGGTCGCGCTCCGCCCTGCCACATCTGTGCTGAACCGGCAGCAGCACTGTGCCGGACTTTACCGGTGAATCTGTACCGGTACTGTATAGGACCGCCGCGCTAGACTGCCGCTTCCCCTGTATTCAAGGAGTTGCCATGGCACTGTCGGAACTGGCGGCGGGCTCTGCCGTGTTTGCCGCGTTCGGCGGCTTCGTGCTGGTGTCGTCCATCACGCCCGGACCGAACAACACGATGGTGCTGGCCTCGGGCGTCAATTTCGGTTTCGCGCGCACCATTCCCCATCTGCTCGGCATCAGCAGCGGCTTCGCGGTGATGATCGCGCTGATCGGCCTCGGCCTCGGTTCGCTGTTCACCGCGCTGCCGTGGACCTGGCCGCTGCTGCGCGTGGCCGCCACCGTCTATCTGGTCTACCTGGCCTGGAAGCTGGCCACCGCCGGTGGCGTGCAGGACCGGCAGGTGGCCAGGCCGATGGGCTTCCTGCAGGCGGCCGCGTTCCAGTGGGTCAATCCGAAGGCGTGGGTGATGGCGGTGGGCGCGTGCAGCGCCTATGTGCTGCACCCGAATGTCTGGCTCAACGTGCTGCTGCTGGCCAGCCTGTCGGCGATCATCAATCTGCCGAGCGTGGCGGTGTGGGCAGTGTTCGGCGCGTCGCTGCGCCGCTGGCTGGCGCGGCCGCGCGTGCTGCGCGTGTTCAACGTGACGATGGCGCTGCTGCTGCTCGGCTCGCTGTGGCCGATCCTGGCGGCCGGACACTGAAAGCAGGCGCGTCCGGCCGGGACGGGGAAGGGGCGGGGAAGGGGCGGGGAAGAAAGGCGGGCGCCTCAGTCCTTTAGCGCGCGGATGGTGCCGAGGTTACGCCAGTAGCCCTTGGCATCCATGCCGCAGCCGAACACATAGCGGTCCGGCACCGTGAAGCCGCAGAAGTCCGGATGCATCGGCTTGGACTTGGCCAGCGTCTTCTCGCACAGCACTGCCGCGTAGAAATCGCGCGCGCCCATGTCCATGATGCGCTGGCGGATCGCCGCCATGGTCTCGCCCTCGTCGAGGATGTCGTCGAGCACCAGCACGGTCCGGTCCTTGACCGACTCGCGCGGCGCGACGCGCCATTGCATCTCGCCGCCGACCGTCTTGTTGTTGTAGCGGGACAGGTGGATGTAGTCGAACTCGAGCGGGAATTCGAGCTTGGGCAGCAGCATGCCGGTGAAGACCACGGCGCCGCCCATCACCGACAGCACCAGTGGGAAGCGGTCTCCCATCTTGTCGGTGATCTCGCGCGCCATGCGGTCCAGCGACTGCTGCACCTGCTGCGCGCTGACGATTTCCTCGGAGTTCGCCCACAGTTCGCGGGCCTGTTCGGCAGTCATCATGATGTTCGGTCCTGTCTGGTGTTCTTTGCGGGCGGCAGTTCGATGGGGCGGATCAGCGGTTGAACAGGCCCTTCATGCCGCCCTTCATCGCGCCCATCGAGCGCATCATCTTGGCCATGCCGCCGCCCTTGAGCTTCTTCATCATGCTCTGCATCTGGTCGAACTGGTTCAGCAGGCGGTTCACTTCCTGCACCGGCACGCCGGCGCCCGCGGCGATGCGGCGCTTGCGGCTGGCCTTGATCAGCTCGGGCTTGGCGCGCTCGGCCGGCGTCATGCTGTTGATGATGCCTTCCATGCGGCGCACCTGCTTCTCGGCCTGATCCATATTGGCGCCCTGGGCCTGCTGGGCGAACTGCGCCGGCAGCTTGTCGACCAGGCTGCCAAGGCCGCCCATCTTCTTCATCTGGCCGATCTGCGCCTTGAAGTCCTCGAGGTCGAAGCCGCCGGTCTTCTTGATCTTCTTGGCGAGCTTCTCGGCCGCTTCCATGTCGACGCCGCGCTGCGCCTCCTCGACCAGCGCGAGGATGTCGCCCATGCCGAGAATGCGCTGGGCCATGCGATCCGGGTAGAACGGTTCGAGGCCGTCGAGCTTTTCGCCAACGCCAACGAACTTGATGGGGCGGCCGGTCACGTGCCGCACCGACAGCGCGGCGCCGCCGCGCGCATCGCCGTCGAGCTTGGTCAGCACCACGCCCGTCAGCGGCAGCGTGTCGTTGAACGCCTTGGCCGTGTTGACCGCGTCCTGGCCCAGCATCGCGTCGACCACGAACAGCGTCTCGGCGGGCTTGAGCGCGGCGTGCAGCGCGGCGATCTCCTGCATCATCGCCTCGTCGATGCCGAGCCGGCCGGCCGTGTCGACGATCAGCACGTCGTGATAGTGCTTGCGGGCCCAGTCGAGCGCGGCGCGGGCGATGTCGACCGGCTTCTGATCCGGCTGCGACGGGAAGAAGTCGGCACCGACCTGGTCCGACACGGTCTTGAGCTGCGCGATCGCGGCGGGGCGGTAGACGTCGCACGAGACCGTCAGCACCTTCTTCTTCTTGTTTTCCTTCAGCCATTTGGCCAGCTTGCCGACCGTGGTGGTCTTGCCCGCGCCCTGCAGGCCGGCCATCAGGATGATCGCCGGCGGCTGCACCGCCAGGTTCAGCTCGGCCGCCTTGCCGGCCGCGCCGTCGGCCGCGACGGCTTCCTCGCCGCCGATCACCGCGGTCAGTTCGCGCTGCACCACGCCGACCAGCGCCTGGCCGGGCGTGAGGCTGCCGACCACTTCCTCGCCCAGCGCCTTTTCCTTGACGCGGGCCACGAACTCGCGCACCACCGGCAGCGCGACGTCGGCCTCCAGCATGGCCAGGCGAACCTCCCGCAACATCTCGGCGGTGTTGGCTTCGGTCAGGCGTGCCTCGCCGCGCATGGTCTTGACGACCCGCGCCAGGCGTTGAGTGAGATTGTCCAGCATGGCAGAAATCCGGAGGTGGGCTTTGTAGGGTTGCGGCGCGCCGCCGCGCTTGTCGGCCGGTGGCCGATCGCTGATCGACCATGCGGTGCGGGCCGTGGCGTGGCGGACGGGGGCCGATCGGGCGAATTCGCCGGGCGTCCATCGCGGCGCCGCCATCCGGCCTTGCCGCCGCGGGTCATTGCCGCCGGTCACCGCGGGTCAGTCACCGCCGTCGGTCACCGTAACAGGCGCTAGGGTAAACTGCGCGAATGGCGATTGTACTGTATGCCCTGACGGCACTCCTCTATTGCGCGCTGGCCTATCACGGCTGGGCGACGCGCCACGCCGGGCTGGCCACTAGCACGGCTGGCGGTCCGGGCCTCGGCGGCCAGCCGGGCTCGATGGTGCTGGTGCCGGGCCCCGCGCCGGGCGGCAGCGCCGAGGGGCAGCCCGCCTGGTGGCATCTGCTGATGGTGGCGGTGCTGGCCAGCCACGGCATGCTGCTGCACGAGACCATCTTTCCGGCCGACCGCATGGTGTTCGGCTTTGCCTTCGCGCTGTCGGCGATGCTGTGGCTGGGCGTCGGCATCTACTGGATCGAGAGCTTCTTCTTCTCGCTGGCGGGACTGGGCCTGGTCGTGATCCCGGTGGCGATGCTGGCCAGCCTGATGCCGCTCGCCTTCCCCGGCGCGCAGATCCTCGGCTATGCCGCGCGGCCGCTGTTCAAGCTGCATTTCATCATCGCCAACGTCGCCTACGGGCTGTTCACGCTGGCGGCCTTCCACGCCTTCCTGATGCTGCTGGTCGAGCGCCGGCTGCATGGTTTCAACCGCGGCCACGGCGTACACGTGCCGGGCGGCGCGATGGCCGCCGGCGCGCCGCAGCAGGCCGGCTGGCTGGGCCGCTGGCTCGACCTGCTGCCGCCGCTGCTGACGCTCGAGAAGCTGCTGTTCCGCTTGATCGCGGCCGGCTTCGTGCTGCTGACGATGACGATCGCCTCGGGGCTGCTGTTCTCCGAGGAGCTGTTCGGGCGGGTCTTCCGCTTCGACCACAAGACCGTGTTCGCGCTGGTCTCGTGGGTGATGTTCGCCGGCATCCTGGCGGGCCGGCGGTTCTACGGCTGGCGTGGCCGCGTGGCGCTGCGCTGGGTCATCGCCTCGTTCTGCATCCTGCTGCTGGCCTACGTCGGCAGCCGCTTCGTGATCGAAGTGATTCTGCATCGCCTCTGAAGCAAGGCATCGTCGATGGCACGTCTGTTCCTGTTGCTGGCGGTCCTGCTGGCCATATTCTGGTGGCTCGGCAGCCGCGTGCGCGCGCGCCGCGCCGAACCCCCGCCGGCCGATGCCGCCGCTGACGCGAATCGCCGGGCGCAGGAGCCGATCGTGCCGTGCGCCCACTGCGGCGTGCATCTGCCGCGCAGCGAGGCGATCGCCTATCAGGGCCTGCACTACTGCCGTGCCGGCCATCTCCCTGAAGCTCAGCAGCGATCTGGCGACCGCGGCGGCGACCCCGGCGGTTCCCCATGACCGCGCCGCTTCCGCCCCTGCTGCGGCTGGACGGCGCGGGCTGGGTCGAGGGCGCGCGCCGGGTGCCGTCGCCGAACTTCGATCCGCGCCCGCCCGGCATGCCGGTCGATCTGCTGGTGATCCACAACATCAGCCTGCCGCCCGGCGAATTCGGCAGCGACGATATCGAGGCGCTGTTCCTGAACCGGCTCGATCCGGCGCGCCATCCGTTCTTCGCCACCATCCACGAGGTCCGTGTGTCGGCGCATTTCCTGGTGCGGCGCAGCGGCGAGCTGCTGCAGTTCGTCTCGTGCGCCGAGCGCGCCTGGCATGCCGGCCAGTCGGCCTTCTTCGGGCGCGAGCGCTGCAACGACTTCTCGATCGGCATCGAGCTCGAAGGCTGCGACACGCTGCCGTTCGAGCCGGCCCAGTACGACACCGCGGCCGCGCTGTCGCGGCTGCTGGTGCGGGCCTATCCGATCGCGGCCGTGGCCGGCCACAGCGATATCGCCCCCGGCCGCAAGACCGACCCCGGTCCGTGCTTTGACTGGCCGCGCTTTGCGCAGGCCGCGGGACTCGCGCCGGCGATGCTGCCGTACCGTTGCGGCGGCGCCGCGGCCTAGCCGAAAACCCCGCGCCGGCGCGGGGCTATCGGAAGCGTGGCGCTAATCAAAAAAAATTCTTTCGTCGGTGCGCCAGCCGACAAAACGGCCGCAACCCTTGAGCCGCTTGGTCTGGCGGGGAGCCGGGGTGCCGGCGTGACGCCGGACCGGCCCGCGGACGCGCTTGTCAAGACTGGTCAACGCGATTCATTTCACTATACTTAGTCCAGCTTTTCGTCATGACCACTATATCTAGTGGTGCTTTCGGGGAGCCGACCTAGGCGTGCAGCGTCCGCCACGGGCTCGGCAGGTTGCCTTCGCGCCACGCGCGGCGGGCGTTTCCAGCCGGCCCGCAGCACGCGGCACCGGCGCGCCACACGGTCGGCACGTCACAAGAGCCCTCCACGGGAATGCAGCAAGGCAGTAATCCGGCACGGCATCGCCGCGCAGGGGATGTCTCTTTTTGCGCATTTTCCAGGGGCTCTTTGTCGTTGATAACACTGGTCACAAAAACAGGAGTGCTACATGCAGACGGCCCAACAAGACATCGCCGGCAAGGCCGGTATCGCCGCCGTGGCGCAGCCGAGCCCCGCCGCTGAGAACGCCGCTGGCAACTACCAGGATTACAAGATCATCCGCCGCAACGGCGCGGTGGTCGCTTTCGAGCCGAGCAAGATCTCGGTGGCGATGACCAAGGCCTTCCTCGCCGTCAACGGCGGGCAGGGCGCCGCTTCCGCGCGCGTGCGCGAGCTGGTCGAGCAGCTGACCCAGAACGTGGTGCGCGCGCTGCTGCGCAGCCGCCCGAACGGCGGCACCTTCCACATCGAGGACGTGCAGGATCACGTCGAACTGGCGCTGATGCGCTCGGGCGAACATGAAGTGGCGCGCGCCTACGTGCTCTACCGCGAGAAGCGCAACCAGGAGCGCGGCCAGGCCAACGCCCAGGCCGTCGCCCGCGTGGCGCAGTCCGTGGCCAACTTCAACGTCACCGACGGCGGCGTGACGCGTCCGCTGGATCTGGTCGCACTGCACGCGCTGATCGACACCGCCTGCGCCGGCCTGGGCGAAGGCGTCGATGCCGAGCCGATCCTGAAGGAAACGGTCAAGAACCTGTACGACGGCGTGCCGATGAGCCAGGTCTACGACTCGGCCATCCTCGCCGCGCGCACGCTGATCGAAAAGGACCCGGCCTACAGCCAGGTCACCGCCCGCATCCTGCTGCACACGATCCGCAAGGAAATCCTCGGCGAGGAAGTGACGCAGGCCGAGATGGGCAGCCGCTACGCGGAGTACTTCCCCAAGTTCATCGCCCGCGGCATCGAGGCCGAACTGCTCGACGAGAAGCTGGCGACCTTCGACCTGGCGCGCCTGGGCGCGGCGCTGGACGCCTCGCGCGACTTCCAGTTCAACTACCTGGGCCTGCAGACGCTGTACGACCGCTACTTCCTGCACGTCGACGAGACCCGCATCGAGATGCCGCAGGCCTTCTTCATGCGCGTCGCGATGGGCCTGGCGCTGAACGAGACCGACCGTGAAGGCCGTGCGATCGAGTTCTACAACCTGCTGTCGTCGTTCGACTTCATGTCGTCGACGCCGACGCTGTTCAACTCGGGCACCCGCCGCTCGCAGCTGTCCTCGTGCTACCTGACCACGATCTCCGACGATCTGGAAGGCATCTACGAGGGCCTGAAGGAGAACGCGCTGCTGTCGAAGTTCGCCGGCGGCCTGGGCAACGACTGGACCAACGTGCGCGCGCTGGGCTCGCACATCAAGGGCACCAACGGCAAGTCGCAAGGCGTGGTGCCGTTCCTGAAGGTGGTCAACGACACCGCCGTGGCGGTCAACCAGGGCGGCAAGCGCAAGGGCGCGGTCTGCGCCTACCTGGAGACCTGGCACCTGGACATCGAGGAATTCCTCGAGCTGCGCAAGAACACCGGCGACGACCGCCGCCGCACGCACGACATGAATACCGCGAACTGGATTCCGGACCTGTTCATGAAGCGCGTGATGGAGAACGGCGAGTGGACGCTGTTCTCGCCGTCGACCTGCCCGGACCTGCACGACAAGGTCGGCAAGGAATTCGAGAAGGCCTACCTCGGCTACGAGGAGAAGGTCGCGCGCGGCGAGCTGAAGCTGTTCAAGAAGATCCCGGCGATGCAGCTGTGGCGCAAGATGCTGGGCATGCTGTTCGAGACCGGCCATCCGTGGATCACCTTCAAGGATCCGTGCAACATCCGCAGCCCGCAGCAGCATGTCGGCGTGGTCCACAGCTCGAACCTGTGCACCGAGATCACGCTGAACACCAACGACAGCGAAATCGCGGTCTGCAACCTGGGTTCGGTCAACCTGGTCGCGCACCTGAAGCAGCAGGCCGACGGCAGCCACGCACTCGACCACGCCAAGCTCGAGAAGACCATCCGCACCGCGATGCGCATGCTCGACAACGTGATCGACATCAACTACTACGCGGTCGACAAGGCACGCAATTCGAACCTGCGCCACCGTCCGGTCGGCATGGGCATCATGGGCTTCCAGGACTGCCTGCACGTGCTGCGCGTGCCGTACGCCAGCGAAGCCGCGGTGCAGTTCGCCGACACCTCGATGGAGGCGGTCTGCTACTACGCCTACCAGGCCTCGACCGAGCTGGCCGAGGAGCGCGGCCGCTACAGCACCTATCAGGGTTCGCTGTGGGATCGCGGCATCCTGCCGCAGGATTCGCTGAAGCTGCTGGCCGAGGAGCGCGGCGGCTACCTCGAGGTCGACCAGTCGTCGACGATGGATTGGGACAAGCTGCGTGCCCGCATCAAGCAGCACGGCATGCGCAACTCGAACTGCATCGCGATCGCGCCGACCGCGACGATCTCGAACATCATCGGCGTGTCGGCCTGCATCGAGCCGACCTTCCAGAACCTGTACGTCAAGTCGAACCTGTCGGGCGAGTTCACCGTGGTCAACGACTACCTGGTGCGCGACCTGAAGGCACGCGGCCTGTGGGACGAGGTGATGGTCGCCGACCTGAAGTACTTCGACGGCTCGCTCGCCCGCATCGACCGCATTCCGCAGGACCTGCGCGACCTGTACGCGACCGCGTTCGAGGTCGAGCCGACCTGGCTGGTGGAGGCGGCCAGCCGCCGCCAGAAGTGGATCGACCAGGCCCAGTCGCTGAACATCTACATGGCCGGCGCCTCGGGCAAGAAGCTGGACGATACCTACAAGCTGGCGTGGATCCGCGGCCTGAAGACGACCTACTACCTGCGCACGATCGCCGCCACGCACGTCGAGAAGTCGACCGTGTCGCGCGGCTCGCTGAACGCGGTGTCCTCGGGCGCCGCCGCCGGCGGTGCCTCGGCCTCGTCGATCGACCAGGTGGCCGCCTCGGCCCCGGCGATGCCCGAAGCCGAAGGCGCGGTCTGCACGATGCGCCCGGGCGATCCGGGGTTCGACGAGTGCGAAGCCTGCCAGTAAGAGTGGCAGCAGAAGCCGGCCTGGCCGGTCTTTAAGAAAAACCCGTAGGCCGGACAAGGGCCTACGGGTTTTTTGTTTTACGAAGCGACGTCACGCGCAACAACGCGGTCGGGTCGGCACTCGATGTCCTTGCCGACAAGTCCCTTGTTCATCAGGCTTCGGAGCCGTTGCGACACGGCATTCCAATCCGCCTGAACGGATGCCAGATCATCTCCACGCATTCCGCCGAAATGTGGCAGCCGACATAGCACCGTATATTCGTCGTCCGTCAGCAGATGCGTTCGACCTAGCGCGTAAATCTTGACGGTACCGGCCCTTCGCTCGAGCGGTATCGCGTCGATCGGTATTCGCCGGTACATCGCCTCGCCGGTGGGCTGATTAAGAACCGGGAAATCTGCCTTGAGCCTTGCGTTCGCGTGGCCGGAACGATGGAAACGCAAGAACCTGTTCAGATTTTCGTTGCTGATCAGCGTGGTCATGAATTGCAGGCTGTCGTTAACCAGCGCCTGGAATGATCCGCCGTCCGGCCGAATATCGGTAAATGGGATTCCAAAGCGATCCTGCTGCATGCCCCACGCGATGAAATCGGAAACGGTGGGGTAGACCAGGCTGACGGTCAGATGCAGGCTCGGCTCTCCGATCGAAATGACGTCGTGCCAGGTTCCTTTGGGAATGAACAGGATATCGCCGCGCGAAACGGTGATCGTCTCACCGGCCTTCAATGCCTCCTGATCGGACGTTTCGGTAACGAGCGCGTGCCGATAACCATTGGGCGATTGAAAGAAGGTCCATTTTTTCCGGCCATCGATCTGTATGACAATGACGTCGTGGTCATCATTGTGTCGTCCAAATCCGGACGTGCTCCCAAACGACATGTAGGCGTTCGCACTCGATCGGACCCCTAAGGTGCCGCCCATTTGCTCCGTAAACTTCTCCACTGGCGGTGCGAGTTCGTTGACCGCCTCGAGTACGGCGGTTACCCCTTCCTCCATCAACCGGTGCAGTTCGCTGATCACCAGTTGATCGGTCCTTCTGCCGAATCGATCCCTGACTGGGCGAAATGCTCGCCTGTTGACGATGTCGTGATCCCTTTCCGTCGACAGGCGAAGCCGATCGTTGGTCAACCGGTTACACGACAGGCTGTCATTGAGGTCGTCCCAGGAAAACAGCTGCCGCAGCTCCGGGCCGGATGCCTGCATACGCAGGAACGTTCCGCCGTGACAGCTGGCCATGAATGCTTCGTCATGGAGCAGGCGGTGAGCCAGATCAATGTGTTTCACATTAGTCTCCTAGTGCCTGACCTCGACGATGGTCCGATCGAGGCAGCACTGGTCCAGCAGTTCATCCAGGGCTTCACGATTCGGACCATCGAGGTTGGCATCCCATTCATCGAGCAAAATCAGGTTGACGTCATCTAGCTGAAGCAGTTCTGCAATCGAGGCCTTCGTCCGCTCGCCACTGGACAGCGCTGAGAGGTCCGCTTTCCAGATCAGTTGATGATGCTGGGTCGGAAGCAGAAAGCTGCGCTCCTTGAATCGGTCTTTCAAGGCCAGCAGAATGGTGGATTTGCCGCTGCCGTTGGCGCCCGTGATGGTCAGGCGCCCGTTATGCGCGGCACCGATGATCCGGGTGGCCTCCTCGATGCCGGCTACCGCCTGACCGTTGATCTGGACCACGCCGCCAAGATTGAGCCCGTTCTCGCCCTCTCGCGGGATTGACCGCGCGGCATCGAGCAAGACCTGCAGCCGCGAATGGACCGACGAGAAATCCAGCGCCTTGTAGACAAGGGCACTGAGCGAATTGAGTACCAGAAAGACGCGGGTGAGGCTGACGATGATCGCTGCGACCACGCTGGCATCCGCATGCCCCCATTGCGTGACGTACAGGATCAGATAGACGGTCGGCAGCAACGAAGCTGCGGCCAGAACAATGTTGCCAATCTGTCTGGTGGCTTGCAGGCGGTCGGCGCAGCCATAAAAATCGGTCGCCGCGTCGCGGCGCTGCTGTTGCCACAGGCGCTCGTTGTGGCGATTGCCCAGCGTCAGGTTTTCCCATGCGCGGGCCAGCACCGATGCGTACCGGATGTAGTCTCCCTCGTAGCGGGCGGAAGCCCGGGATACGAGGTGCCGGGTGGCGAGCACGATGGCGGTACACAGCATCAGGCTGGAGATATAGCCGATCATCAGTGCCGAAGGCAGCAGCAGCCCGATGACCAGCATGCTCAGGACACTATTGAGCGTGAAGCTGATCAGATCATGGACAAACGTAATGTGGTCCCGCAACACCGGCAACGCATTGCTCGACAGTGCGGCACCGATCCGTTCCTTGAGCGCAGCATTGCGGAACACTTCGGTCCTGTCGCGCAGACATTCGATGAAAAACTGAACGACCGCCCCGTGGGCTTGATTGATCCACCGCTGCATCACGTACAGGGACAGGCAGCCAGGCAAGTAGGGTATGGTCATGCTCGCGAGATAGAGGTAGAGCCATGGTCCGTATTCCCCGCCGGCCTGGAATGGGGTAATGACCCTGTTGAGGAAGTAGGTTGAGCTGGCGATGATCGCCTGGTGCAGAACGATCAGCCCAACGGCAAGCCAGGCGCTCCGGTGCAGCAGGATGATGCGCCAGGTGTTGCAGGCGGGCGCCGCAGGCGTGGGGCAGGTCACGGTTCTGTGCCGAGGGTTCATGATGCCGTCTAGCGCAGCGGTGCGTCGATGCGGTCGCGCAGCCGCTCAGTGCGCGTCACTCGCCGCCGGGCTCAGTTCATCCAGTACGGATGCTGCCTGCCGCAGAAGCGCGGTCGCACGGGGCCGGAATGCTTCCGGATGGAGCGACAGGGTCTTCTTCGTCGACTGGATCGACTCGCGAAGCTGTTCCAGCATCAGATGGCTGGGGGGATGGACGCGTGGCGCCGCGGGATGTCCGGAGCACCGCTCGCGGAACAGAAGCACTTCGGCCGCAACGACGATGCTGTGGAGCACCTTGTCCAGGGGACGTGGGGTTCTCAGGATGGCCGAGGTCGTCCACGTGTCCGAGTCGAAAAGAAGGGAATAGTTATAGTGTGCGTGACGCAGCTCATCCAGAAACATCGCATGATGTGTGAGCTCGTGTACGAGGATTTCCACGACATCGTCCGGCCCATAATCCGGCCTTGGATTCAACCATATCAACCCGATCGCCTGAGACGTCGAGCCACCCTTTGCAACGGCCGACGGTCGAAGCAGGATGTCCGTAACGATGATGTCGAACAACGCCGCATGTTGCGGGGATTGCAGCCCGAGCTGATGGATGGCATCGATCACGATGTCTTTTTTCCGCTCGATGTCGCGGTCGTCGTCGTCCGTGATGACGGATCCCTGGGCCTTGTCGTCCAGCAGGGAGTCGTTGCAGAAAAGCCGTGACAGTTGAACTTGTGTGGCGGCATCCATTACGAACATCGGTTTCAACGCCGACCCTGAAATGGGCCGCTGTTTCAATGTGTGCAGAAAATCCCGATACCGAGCCGCCAAGCCGGTGAGCGAAGCGCATTGTCTTGAGCCTTCAGGATTCGTCGTCGCAGTCAATGTCAGAATGGTCTGGATCTGCGTGTTCATGCTGGTTTGAAATATCAAGGCGACCTCCAGCTCAAAGTGAGTGTGCCCGCCAGTTCGCGGGCACATTCGAAGCATTTAGACTTGGTCTTCGTACGCGATCATGTTCAGCGGTTGATTCATGTTCCAGGCGCGGCCCTCGATTTGTGCTTCGACTTCGAGGGCGGCGAGCTTGACGTCCTGCTCGTCAATGAGCGCTGCCGATGCCTTTACGACTTGATCGAGCTCTGCTTTCGACATGATTGGCTCCAATGGTTGTGGTTGCCCTGGGTCGGGCGAACGGAATATGGCAGGGATCGATTCGGACGAACGCTACGGCTGACAGGAATAAAAAAGGCGCGGCGATTCTCTATACGAACGTGCTGAAAAACCTGATGAAGGCCTCTCTTTGTGCAAGTCGATCGATTTGCCACCTAGGGCCGGCAGCACTCCGCGGTGCGCGACCCGTCCACCCCGTCGAACATGACGAAGTCACGCACTCCATCCGGTCCGCCATACCGCAAGTGACGTGGGCGACGATTCCCCGGGGCAGACGGAGCCTGCGGCCGGAGGGCACTACATCAGCGGAGCCACTACTACCAATAGTGTTTCAGGATGATCTCCCCACGATCAGTAGTATTTCTTTCGCCTCGCCGTTGGACACGAGTGCTACAATCGCACCCAGATCAACACCGTGATGGAGGGAAGTCGGATGAACGCTCGTTTCGTTCCATTCCAGCCACACGCGCGGTCCGAGAACCAGGCGGTGATAGGGCACCGGCGGGACCCCGCGCAGCCTGAAGCCGCCCCGGGCCAATAAGCCGCAAACGCTTCCGGCGCGACGCCGATCCTGACGGTTTTAGCGCCTGACGCAGGCGTTGTCGGATTGGCGCACCAACGCTTTCCACGGAGAACAACACCATGCTGAGCTGGGACGACGACGTTCAAGCCAATCCGCAGGCTGCCCCGCAGCCCGCGCCTCAACCCGCCCTGCAACCTGCCGTCGGCGCCGCCACCGCCGACCAGCAGGGCGTGCTGCCGCCCGCTGCGACGCAGCCGGGCGCCGGCATCCTCGGCAACAACCCGAACGCCGCGGCCGCGCAGAGCACGCGCCGCGTCAACGCCGCCGACAAGCGCGTGATCAACGGCGCCACCGACGTCAACCAGCTGGTGCCGTTCAAGTACAAGTGGGCCTGGGAGAAGTACCTGGCCGGCTGCGCCAACCACTGGATGCCGCAGGAAATCAACATGTCGCGCGACATCGCGCTGTGGAAGGACCCGAACGGCCTGACCGAGGACGAGCGCCGCATCATCAAGCGCAACCTGGGCTTCTTCGTCACCGCCGATTCGCTGGCCGCCAACAACATCGTGCTGGGCACCTACCGGCAGATCACCGCGCCCGAGTGCCGCCAGTACCTGCTGCGCCAGGCCTTCGAAGAGGCCATCCACACGCACGCCTACCAGTACATCGTCGAGTCGCTGGGGCTGAACGAGGCCGAGATCTTCAACGCCTATCACGAGGTGCCGTCGATCCGCGACAAGGACGAGTTCCTGATCCCGTTCATCGACACGCTGACCGATCCGTCGTTCAAGACCGGCACGCCGGAAAACGACCAGAAGCTGCTGAAGTCGCTGATCGTGTTCGCCTGCATCATGGAAGGCCTGTTCTTCTATGTCGGTTTCACGCAGATCCTGGCGATGGGCCGGCAGAACAAGATGACCGGCGCGGCCGAGCAGTACCAGTACATCCTGCGCGACGAGTCGCTGCACTGCAATTTCGGCATCGACCTGATCAACCAGATCAAGCTCGAGAACCCGCATCTGTGGACCGCCGAGTTCAAGGAAGAGATCGTCGGCCTGTTCAGGAAGGCGGTCGACCTCGAATACCGCTACGCCGAGGACACGATGCCGCGCGGCGTGCTGGGCCTGAACGCGCCGATGTTCAAGAGCTATCTGCGCTTCATCTGCAATCGCCGCTGCCAGCAGATCGGCCTCGACGCGCTGTTCCCGAACGAGGAAAACCCGTTCCCGTGGATGAGCGAGATGATCGACCTGAAGAAGGAGCGCAACTTCTTCGAGACGCGCGTGATCGAATACCAGACGGGTGGCGCGCTGTCCTGGGATTGAGGCAAGGTTGCACCGGCCGGCGGCGTGAAGCCAGCGGCCGGCAGCGACAGCATCGGTAAAGAGTGGGACGTTTCGGCCGAAACGTCCCATTTTTTTTACGCCGCCGGCTTCGCGCGGCGCAAGGAGACGCCATGCAGCAGGGCAGGAACGCCGGCAGGAACGCCGGCAGGGAAGCCGAACTCAAGCGCATGCAATCGGTGGCGCTGGCATGCGTCGGCGTGGCGGCGGCGGTGTTCGTCGCGACGCTGTTCCTGCCTGCTACGTTCTGGGTCCGGCTGCTCCGGGCCGGTGCCGAGGCCGCGATGGTCGGCGGCCTGGCGGACTGGTTCGCGGTCGTGGCGCTGTTCCGTTGCCCGCTGGGCCTGCCGATCCCGCATACGGCGATCATCCCGAAGAGCAAGAACCGCATTGCCGACAATCTCGCGGAGTTCGTCCGCGACAAGTTCCTGAACCCCGAGGTCGTGACGGATCTGACCCGGCGCAGCGATCCTGCCCAGTGGCTGGCTACCTGGTTCAGCGAGCCGGCCAATGCGCGCCGCATCGGCCAGCATGCCGCGAACCTGATGGGCGTGCTGCTCGATCTGGTGGACGACCGGCGGATCCAGGCCTTCCTCAACGATGCCGCGCGTACGGTCATTGGCCGCATCGATTTCTCGCAGGCGCTCGGTTCCGTGCTGGAGATGCTGACCCGCGGCGGCAGCCATCAGCAACTGCTCGACGCCGTGCTCCGACACGCGATCGCCCTGCTGAAACGGCCCGAAACACAGCAGCTGATCGCCCAGCGCGTCGTCAACTGGCTCAAGAGCGAGCACAGGTGGAAGCAGCTCGTGCTGCCGACCGAATGGCTGGGCGACAAGGCCGCCGAGGCGGCGCGCAGCAACGTGATCGACTTTCTCGACGAGGTGGCGCGGATGCCGGCGCACGAGCTGCGCGCGGCCTTCGACGACGCGCTGGAAGGCCTGATCGCCAGGCTCAAGACCGACGAGGCGTTCGTCAGGAAAGGCGAGGAGATCAAGGACTTCGTGCTGCGCAATCCCGAGCTCGCCGACTATGCGCAGAACGTGTGGGCGGCGCTGCGCGACTGGCTGTCGAACGACCTGGCGTCCAGCTCGCCGCAGCTGCAGCAACAGGTCGAACGCGTGGGGCTGTGGTTCGGCCGGAGGCTGTCGGAGGACCGGGAGTTGCGCCGCTCGATCAACGACCACGCCGAGTCGTTCGCCGCGGCGGCCGCGCCTCGGTTCGCCGACTTCCTGACGTCGCATATCAGCGACACGGTGCGCAACTGGGACGCGACGGACATGTCGCGGCAGATCGAACTGAGCATCGGCCCCGACCTGCAGTACATCCGGATCAGCGGTACGGCGGTCGGTTGCTGCATCGGCATCCTGCTATTTCTGGTGTCGCATCTCGGCGAAATGTTGTGAGGCCCATCGTCGTGAGGCCCGCATCACCAACGCCGCAAGGAGTAGACCAAAACCGATAGTCTGCTGCCCTAACGCATGGTCGTACCTCTGCACCACGGGAACAATGGCTGCCATTCGATCCACCGGTCGATCCGACCGTCGAATCGATCCTTTGGCCCAGCAGCCTGATTCCACAGCGGGAGAGCCGAGATGACCATTCCCAGTATCCACCGCGGCATTGCCGCACCCTCCGCGCCGCAGCAGAGCGGCGCGATCCCTCCGGCGTCGACGACGCCGCTGAACGCCGGCATCCAGCTCGCCGTTCATGATGTGCGCCAGCCCGAGCCATCGGGCCAGGATGCCGCGCCGCGGCAGCGCAGCTGGCAACGCTTCCTGGAGCTGGCGCGGCGTCTGGTCGGGCTGCGCGCCGGCGATGCCGCACGGGCCACGCCGCCGGCTGCCGCGCAGCGCAGCGCCCTGCTGCGCGGCCTGAGGCTGGAGCCGGACGACGAGGCGCCGCTGACGGCGCTGGCTTTCGATTTCAGCCATGCTGACCTGGCGGGCGCCGATCCGCCGATCGCCGGCGTATCGCACCTGCGTTTCCACGGTGCCAACCTGAAGCAGGCGACGCTGCGCGAGATCAGCCTGGCGTGGACCGATTTCAGCGGTGCGCAGCTCGAGGGTGCGCACATCACGATTGCCGCAGAGACGCTGGCGCGGCTCGCCCGGCCCAGCGTGCTGGCGCTGACGCTGCAATCGATCGCGACCATCGACCCGTGTCATGCGCAGTTGCGGCGTGCGTTGATGGAGCAGGTGCTGGGCGCGCTGCGGCAGGCCGCGGCGCTGGCGCGCCGGGACCGCGCGATGCTGCCGGCCGAGCTGCGCGCGCTGGTGTCGGTGCACCCGCTGTTTGCCGGCATGACCGGCGTGGAGGCGGTGCTGGAACGGTGCGCGCCGGCGCGTGCCGACCGGCATCCGGCCCGCTGAAGGAAGGGGCCGTCAAAGTCCGGGCCGGCATCGACGCCGGCCCGTATCGTTTCCGGACGAGCCGCCGTCAGCCCTGGCGTTCCCCGCCGAGCGCCTCGGTCAGATCGCCGAGCATGGCTGACAGCTCGCCGGCCATCAGCGCGAAGTCCGCGTCGAAGCGCTCGTCCTCGTCGCTCATGGTGCCGTCGATCTGTTCCTTGACCACGTCGAGCGGCGCCACGCGCTTGATCGCCAGCGCGTCGGTCAGCACGAAGGAGACGCGGTCGTTCCAGGTCATCGCCAGCCGCGTGCAGCGCTTGCCCGCGGCGATATGGCGGCGCAGCTCCTCGGCATCGAGCGGATGGCGGACATAGCGGACGGTGGCCTTGCTCTCGGCGCTGGCCTGCAGCTCGATCTCCTGATCGACGGTAAAGCCGGCCGGCGCCGCATCGTCGGCCAGCCAGCCGGTCATCGCCGCCACCGGCGACTGGTTGACCTGCAGCGACGTCAGCGGCAGCGGGTCCAGCGCCTTGAACAGCAGCGTGCGAACCTCGTCGGCCTTGATCGCCGAGGCCGCGTCGATCGCCAGCCAGCCGCGCTCCGGATCGATCCAGACGCGGGTATCGCGCCGGATGCTGAAGGCGCGCGGCAGCAGTTCCTCGGTGATCTGTTCCTTCAGCTCGCGCAACTGCTTGCGTCCCGGCTTGTAGCCCTGCTGCTCCTCGAGCTCGGCCGCGCGGGCCTTGGTGACGTGGTTGACCACGGTGGCCGGCAGCAGCTTCTTCTCGGCGCGCATGGTCAGCAGCATCTGCTTGCCCACGCGGTGCACCAGCGCGCCGTTATCGCGCGGCGAGGCCCATCCCTGCGTCTGCATGTCGAGGCTGGTACCCGGATAGAAGGCGTGCGAAGCGAGGCAGGCCTCGATCTCGTCGGCGTCCTTGTTCCAGGGTGCGGAGAAGCGGTGTAGCTGAAGATTCTTGAACCACATGAGAATTCGGCACCTCGGCCAGTTGGCGAAAGGGACGAATTCTAGCGGCTTGGCGTGGCCGATGTCGCGTACGGCAACACCGGTGAAGAGAACGGGCAGCCATCCACGGACGAAAAAGCGCCGCGGCCCCCTGCCAAGGGCCGCGGACGCGAGGTGCTGCAAGGCATTGCCGGCGGATGGGCGCCTTACAGGTCCGGCTCTACAGGTCCAGCTTCGTGATCTTGGTGCCTTCGAGGCTCAGGCCAGCCATCAGGCCCGCATTGGTCAGCGCGAAGCCGACCACCGGCTGCTGCACGGTATTGGTATCGAGCGCACCGTTGGCGCCCACCTTGGCTACGGCGACGGTGGCGTCGACGCCCGCGGTCCAGCCTTCGCTGGCGAGGAATTTGTCGAGCGCCTGCTGGTTCATGAACATGAAGATCAGCGCCTTCGATTGCGCGCCGATCTGCCAGCCCAGCGAACCGGAAATGGTGCGGTAATAGCCGCGGGTGGTATTGCCCACGCGCAGCGCGCCATCGCCATATTCGCCGCCGACGAAGAAGCCGGCCGACAGCGTGCGCGGAAACACCAGGATGCCGCGCGCGCGCGAGGCCAGGTCGCGCGAGCCGTTGACCGAGCTGTAGAGCCGGTCCAGCGTGTTCTGCACGCCGGAATCGATCTCGCGGCGGCGCGTCGCCTTCTCGGTCGGGGAAGAGGCCGAATCCCGCGTGGTGGTGCACGCGCCCAGCAGCAGGCCGCTGCCGGCCACCGCCAAACCGAGACCCGCACTGGCGTTCAGGAATGCCCTACGTTCCATGTTGTTCTCCTTTGTTCCTGTCAATCACTGCGATGCCAACCAGGATGGCGTCCTCGCCGACGGTCGTTGCGTCGGACGATGGCGCGCCATCACGCTGTCCTCCGTTTGTGCAATATACAAAGCGCACGCGGCGGCTGCTGTAGGACGACCGACTCAGGCGGTGTGGTGTCTGTCCTACAAAGCACTTTCTGCGGCACCATTGCAACGCGATGTAACCGCCGGTTACCTTGTCGAAGCCGTGGCGCTACCATGCGGCATGCCTAAAGTCCTTGCCCTGATCCCCGCCATCCTGCTGGTCGGCGCCTGCGCCTCGCATGCGCCTTCGGACCAGCAGGCCGCCGCTGCCGCCACCGCCGCTGCCGCCGAGAGCCAGGCCGCCTCCGGGCCGCCGCCCGAGTGGCAAAAGAAGCGGCAGCAATACACCGAGTGCGCGCGCGAGAAGGCCGAAGCCCGTTCGGCCAAGCCGGGCACGACGCAGGCCGTGGTCAACGATGCGCTGCGCGACTGCCGCGGCGAGCTCGACGCGGTGCGCACATCGTTCCGCGAGTACCTGGATGGCCAGATGTCGTCAGCCCACGGCAAGCGTTCGGCGCGCCAGGCGGCCGACCGCGTGGGCCGTGATACCGAAGACAAGGTGCGCGCCTATCTGCTGCGCCACGTCGAGTACCACCGCGCCGTCGCCGCCCGCCAGTAAGGCGGCGTTCCGGCTTCCGCCCAATCCTTCGCTCAATGCGGCGCGCCAGTGCGCGCCGTTTTTGCGTCCGCCTTTGCCTCCGCCTTTGCGTCCGACTTTGCATCGGCCATTGCGTCGGCCATTGCGTCGGCCTGCCGGATTGGAATTCCGCGCAGTTGACCCGCACCATTGGCGCCATGCGTGCTGTCCGGGCGCGGATAGCGCTGCGCGTCGAAGCGGTGCAGCAGCTCGGCCGCCCGCGCCGCAGCGGCGGCATGCGCGGCCAGCTTGATGTGGCCGAAGCCGCGTACCCTGGCGGGCAACTGCGCGATCTCGACCGCGACCGGCAGCCGCGCTTCGGTCAGCGCCGGCAGCAGCGCACGGATGCGAGCCTCGTAGTCCGCGATGGACTGCCGCTCCAGCCGGCGCTCGGCGGTCCTGCCGAACGGATCGAAGCGGGTGCCGCGCAGCCGCTTGCCCTTGGCGAGCCATCCCATCAGCGGCCATAGCCACGCGCCGAACGCGATCTTGCGCGGCGGCTCGCCATGCTTGCCGGGGCGCGACAGCAGCGGTGGCGCCAGATGGAAGCGCAGCCGCGGCGGGCCGTCGAAACGCGCGCGCAGCGCCTGCCGGAAGGCCGGGTCGCTGTGCAGCCGCGCGACCTCGTATTCGTCCTTGTACGCCATCAGCCGGGCGAACTGCTCGGCCACCGCCCGGGTCAGCCGGCGCTCGCGCCCGGCCTCGCCCAGTGCGTTCTCCGCGGCCTGCACCGCCTCGACCAGCGCGGTATAGCGTGCCGCGTAGGCGGCGTCCTGGTAGGCCGTCAGCAGCGCCACGCGGTCGGCCACCAGTTGCGGCAGCGGCGTGGCCGACATTGCCGCGGGCTCGGGCGCGATCAGCGCCAGGCCGTCCGGCTTGCCTTCGCCCGCGGCGAGCCGCGTCAGCGCGAGAGGATCGCCGGCGGCCAGGCGCCCCAGCGCCAGCGCCTCCAGATTGGCGTCCACCGCGACGCCATTGAGTTCGATCGCGCGCGTCAGCGCCGCCAGCGAAACGGGCACCAGGCCCTTCTGCCACGCAAAGCCGAGCACCACGATATTGGCGGCCACGGTATCGCCGAGGAAGGCGGTGGCGAGCGCCTGCGCGTCCAGCGTGTCGATGCCGCCCGAGCCCGTCGCGTGGCGCAGCTTGGCCAGCAGCGCGTCGGCATGCAGGTCGGCATCCGGATTGCGCTGGAATTCGGCGACCGGGGTCGGATGCGTATTGGCGACGATCTGTGTGCGCCGCGGCGCGACCGTCTGCAGCACGTCGGGCGAGGCCCCCACCGCGAGGTCGCAGGCCAGCACCGCGTCGGCCTGCTGCGCGTCGATGCGTGCCTGGTTCAGCCACTGCCGGCCCTGCGCCAGCCGCACGAAGGACAGCACGGATCCGCCTTTCTGCGCGAAGCCCATGAAGTCGAGCACGCTGGCCACGCGCCGCTCCAGATGCGCCGCCATCGCGATCAGCGCGCCGGCCGTGACCACCCCGGTACCGCCGACGCCGGCCACCAGGATGTCGAAGGGGCCGGGGCCGAGCCGCGGTGCCGGTTCACGCAATGCGGCCGCCCGCTCGCGCAGCGCCGCCACGCCGCGCTCATGCCCGACCGGGTGGCGCGGCGTCGCGCCCTCGACGGTGACGAAGCTCGGGCAGAAGCCCTTGATGCACGACTCGTCGTGATTGCAGCTGGCCTGATCGATCTGCCGCTTGCGCCCCAGCGCGGTCTCGACCGGCTGTACCGCCAGGCAGTTGGACTGCACGCTGCAGTCGCCGCAGCCCTCGCAGACCGCCTCGTTGATGAAAACGTGGCGCGTCGGGGCCGGCGCGCGCCCGAGCTTGCGCCGGCGGCGCAGTTCGGCGGCGCAGGTCTGCTCGTACAGCAGCACGGTGACCCCCGGCACCTCGCGCAGCTCGCGCTGCACCGCCTCGAGCGACTCGCGCGGATGGAACGTCGTGCCGGCGGGAAAGCGGACGCGGCGGCCGCGATGCACGTCGATGCGATCGCTGACGAGCGCGACGCGTGCCACGCCCTCGGCGCTGACCTGGCGCGCGATCGCCTCGACGTCGAGCGGGCCATCGACCGGCTGTCCGCCGGTCATCGCCACCGCGTCGTTGCACAGGATCTTGTAGGTCACGTTGGTGCGCGCGGCGACCGCCTGGCGGATCGCCAGGTAGCCCGAGTGATAGTAGGTACCGTCGCCGAGGTTCTGGAACACGTGCGGCGTCGCGGTAAAGCGGCTGTGCGCGACCCAGTCGACCCCTTCGCCGCCCATCTGGATCAGCCCCGAGGTCTCGCGGTTCATCCAGCTCGCCATGAAATGGCAGCCGATGCCGGCCTGCGCGCGCGAGCCTTCCGGTACGCGGGTCGACGTGTTGTGCGGGCAGCCGGGGCAGAAGTAGGGCTGGCGGCGGATGCCGTCGGCCGCATTGGACAGCAGCGGATGTTCGCTGAACTGCGGCACCAGCTCGCGCCGGTCCAGCCCGCGGCTGAGACGGGCGAGCCAGTCGGCCACCGGCTGCATCAGCCGCGATGGCCGCATTTCCTCGCGTTCGGGCAACAGCGGCCGGCCATCGATGCCGAACTTGCCGGCGATCGCCGGCCGCACGCCATCGGGCGCGTTGTAGAACAGCGCCTGCAGCTGCCGTTCCACCAGCGGGCCCTTTTCCTCGACCACCAGGATCTCCTCGAGGCCGCGCGCGAAGGCCAGCAGCCGGGTCGGCTCGACCGGATAGGCGAGCCCCAGCTTGTAGACGCGGATGCCGGCGTCGGCCAGCGCCTGCGTCGAGATGCCCAGGCGCCGGAACACTTCCATCAGATCGTGATGGGCCTTGCCGCAGGTCACGATGCCGGCGCGCGCTTCGTCGGCCTGGACCACCATGCGGTCGATGCTGTTGACGCGGGCGAAGGCGCGCACCGCCTCGAGCTTGGCGCCGAGCCGCTGCTCGATGCGCGGCGACGGCAGGTCGGGCCAGCGATAGTGCAGGCCGTCGGGGGGCGGCATGTGGCCGCTGATCTGGCGTACCGCGTCGGCATCCTGCCAGCAGGCGACGCGCGCATGGATCGGATCCAGATCGACCGTCATCGCGCTCTCGACGGTCTCCGACAGCGCGGTGAAGCCGACCCAGTTGCCCGAGTAGCGCGACAGCGCCCAGCCGTAGAGCCCGAATTCCAGATATTCGGCGACGTCGGCCGGCGCCAGCACCGGCATCGACCACGCCTGCATCGCGAAATCGCTCTGGTGCGACATCGACGAAGACACGCAGCCATGGTCGTCGCCGGCGACCACCAGCACGCCGCCGTGCGGCGAGCTGCCATAGGCGTTGCCATGCTTGAGCGCATCGCCGGCGCGATCGACGCCGGGGCCCTTGCCGTACCAGAGGCTGAATACCGCGTCGACGGTGCGCTGCGGATCGCCCTCGACCTGCTGCGTGCCGAGCACCGCGGTGGCGGCCAGTTCTTCGTTGATCGCGGGCAGGAAGCGCACGCCGGCCGCATCGAGCAGCGGCGCGGCCTTCCACATCGCCTGGTCGACCATGCCGAGCGGGGAGCCGCGATAGCCGCTGACGAAGCCGGCGGTGCCCAGGCCGGCGGCGCGGTCGCGCCGGGCCTGCTCCAGCACCAGGCGGACCAGCGCCTGCGTGCCGCTCAGGAAGACCTGGCCCGCGGGCGCGGTCAGATTGTCCGACAGCCGATAGTCGGCGCGCAGCGTGCCGGCCTCCATTGCAGCGTCCATCTCGGTCTCCTTTCGGCATCATGACCAGCGTTCCGCCAGCCATGCGCGGCCGGTGTTCCGGCCGTCTTGCCGCGCCTGTCCTGAAGACCATGTTAGGCACGCGATCGAAGAAATGGATTTCTCAATTTTGCCGCCACGGCCTAGATTGGAGAAAACCCATCTCGATATCGAGCGATATGAAGAACGAAGAGGTTCTCGACGAGTACTCGCGCCGCATCCTCGCCGAGCTGCAGCGCGACGCGCGCCAGTCGCTGCAGCAGCTGGCCGGGGCGGTGGGCCTGTCGGTCACGCCCTGCTGGAAGCGGCTCAAGGCGATGGAGGAGAGCGGGGTGATCCGCAACTACACGGTCTGGGTCGACCGCGAGCGGGTCGGGCTGTCGAACTGCGTGCTGGCCGAGATCAACCTGACCCGCCACAGCGAGACCGTGGTCGACGAATTCGAGGCCGCGGTGCGCCGCTGCCCGGCCATCGTCGAGTGCTATCGCACCACCGGCCAGGCCGACTATCTGCTGAAGGTGCTGACGCCGGATATCCGCGCCTACGATGCCTTCCTGCACGACGTGATATTCCGGCTGCCGGGCGTGACGGGCATCCGCTCCAGCATCGTGCTGTGCGAGGTCAAGAGCGGGGCGCCGCTGCCGATCGGCGCGTAAGCCTCCCTCCGCGGCAAGCCGCTACAGCATCTCCAGCGGACGGGGCCCGCGCGGCGCCGGGAACAGGGCATCGAGCTCCGCCAGCTGCGCGGCTTCGAGCGCGACCGACAGCGCCGCGGCGTTCTCGCGCAGCGCGTCGCGCCGGCTCGTCTTCGGGATGGCGATGACGCCGTCGCGCGCAAGCAGCCAGGCCAGTGCCGCCTGCGCCGGTGCGATGCCATGACGCGCGGCGAACGCCTTCAGGCCGGCATGGCGCAGCAGCCGGGCCTGCTCGATCGGCGAGTAGGCCATCACCGGCACGCCGCGCTCGCGCAGCCACGGCAGCAGGTCCCATTCGATGCCGCGGCGGCCCAGGTTGTACAGCAGCTGATTGGTCTGGACGCGATCGCCGCCCGGTACCTTCCACAGCTCGCGCATGTCGTCGAGGTCGAGGTTACTGACGCCGAAGTGGCGAATCTTGCCGGCCTGCTGCAGCGCCAGGAAGGCCTCCATCGTTTCGGCCAGCGGCACGCCGCCGCGCCAGTGCAGCAGATACAGGTCGATGCGGTCGGTGCGCAGCCGGCGCAGGCTGCGTTCGCAGGCGGCCACCGCGTCGCGCCGGCCGGCGTTGTGCGGATAGACCTTGGTGACCAGGAAGACCTCGTTGCGCCGGCCCGAGATCGCTTCGCCGACCAGTTGTTCCGACAGCCCCTCGCCATACATCTCGGCGGTATCGATCAGCCGCAGGCCAAGGTCCAGGCCGAGTTGCAGCGTGGCGATCTCCTCGGCGCGGCGCGAACGATCGTCGCCGATATTCCAGGTTCCCATGCCGAGGGCCGGCACGCGTTCACCGCAGGGCAGCAGCACGTCTTTCATGGCGAATCGCTCCTTGTGTTCTGGGTCGGGGTTGCCGATATCCTGAGCGGCCCGGGCTCGGTCATCGGCGCATCGATCGACGCTTCATCCATCGGCGCTTCGATCTCCGGCGCGGCCGTCGATGCCGCTCTGCTGCACCAGCCATTGCCGGAAGGCACGGGCCGCGGCGGGCTCGGCGCGTTCGCGCGGCCACACCGCGTAGTAGCCGCCGCCCAGCGTCGCGCTCGCCTGCGTGGCGCGCGCCAGCAGGCCGTCGCGCAGGCACGCGTCGATCATATGGCGCCAGGCCAGCACGATGCCGTGGCCTTCGATCGCCAGCTGCAGCAGGATCGGATACTGGTTGGCCACCACGCGATGGTGCGGCCGTGCATCCGGCAGGCCGTTCTGGCCGAGCCAGGATTCCCATGACATCCAGTTGCGCTGCGCGTCTTCGAGCACCAGCAGCGTCTCGTCGACGAGGTCGGCGGGCGCCAGCGAGCGGCCGCGCAGATAGCCGGGCGTGCAGACCGGGAACACTTCCTCGTCATAGAGCCGCCGCGCCGCGAACGCGGGGGGCGGTCCTTCGCGCAGGTAATAGAGACCGATATCGAACTCGGCGCCCGACATCGAGGCGAGGCTGTCGTTGACGACCAGGCGCAGGTGGATGTCCGGATGCGCGGCGCGAAAGCGCGCCAGCCTCGGCGTCAGCCACAGCACCGCGACGCCGGACGAGCAGGCCACCGACAGCTCGGTATGCCCCTTGCGCTTCATCACATCCTCCGTCGCCTCCGCGCAGCCGACCAGCAGCCGCTGCACCACCTCGGCATAGCGCTGGCCGCTGACGGTCAGCCGCAGCGCGCGCGGCTCGCGCACGAACAGCTTCTTGCCGAGGAATTGCTCGAGCTGCGCGACCTGCCGGCTGATCGCGCTCTGTGTCAGATGCAGCTCGGCGGCGGCGCGGGTGAAGCTGCCGTGCCGCATCGCCGCCTCGAAGGCGATCAGGCAGGGCAGCGGAGGAAGCGGGGCAATGCGCATGGCGGCGTCCGGTCGGTCAAGCCGCCATGATAGTGGAGCGATGGGCCACGACATCGAGCACGCCCGCGCACGGGTGCTCCCCTCTCCCGCTTGCGGGAGAGGGCGGGGAGAGGTCGCGGTGCCGCCGGGCTTCTACACCACCCTCTCTCCCCAACCCTCTCCCCCTGAGGGGGAGAGGGAGTCCTGCAGCGCTCCCCTCTCCCAACCCTCTCCCCCATGAGGGGGAGGGGGGAGAACGACAAAGGTGGACGTACCGAAGCGCTACCGCGCGGCGCGCGTATGAATCCGCCCGCGCTGCATCACGACCGCCAGATGCTCGCCCTGTCCCATCAGCAGGCCGATGTCGGCAAGCGGGTCGCCGTCGACCACCAGCAGGTCGGCCAGCGCGCCGGCGCGCACCGTGCCGAGCTCGTTCTCGCGCTGCAGCAGCGCGGCGGCGATCGAGGTCGCCGAGCGGATCGCTTCCAGGTTGCCGAGTGCGTCGGCGCGGATGCGGAACTCCTCGCTCTGGCACTGGTGCATCTCGCCGAGCAGGTCGGAGCCGAAGGCCATCGGCACGCCGGCCTCGGCGTAGATGCGCAGCGAGTCGTGGCCGGCCTGGCGCACGGTCTCGATCTTGGCCACCGACTCGGCCGGCAGGCCGAGCCGCGCGCCATCCCGCGCCAGCGCCTCGTAGGTGATCACGGTCGGCACCACGAAGGCGCCATGCTCGCGCATGACCTCGGCAGCGGCGCGGTCCACCAGGTTGCCGTGCTCGATCGAACGGACGCCGCAGCGCACCGCGCGCGCGATCGCGCGCGGCGTGTAGGCGTGCGCCGCCACATAGGTCTGCGCGGCCTCGGCCTCCTCGACGATGGCGCGGATCTCGGCCTCGCTGTATTGCGTGTTGGCGATCGGATCGGTCGGCGAGGCGACGCCGCCCGAGGCCATGATCTTGATCTGCGTCGCGCCCTTCTGGATCTCCTCGCGCACCGCCAGCCGCACCGCGTCGACGCCGTCGACCACGCGCGCGATGGCGCCGGCGCGGAACGCGCACGAGCACGGCTCCAGCGTGTCGCCGCGCGGACGGAAGTCCCCGTGGCCGCCGGTCTGCGACAGCGCCTTGCCCGACGGGAAGATGCGCGGACCCGGGATCAGGCCGCTCTCGACCGCCTGCGACAGGCCCCAGTCGGCACCGCCGGCATCGCGCACGGTGGTGAAGCCGCGCTCGAGCATCGCGCGCATGATCGGCAGCGCGCGGATCGCGACCAGCACATTGGGCTGCGTCGCGTTCAAACCAAGGTTGGCCAGCGAGGCCAGCACGTGCACGTGGCAGTCGATCAGCCCCGGCATCACGGTCTTGCCGGCGACGTCGATGCGCCGCAGGTCGGGGGCGTCGGGCAGGTCGAGCGGCGTGGCCGATACCGCGGCGATGCGCTCGCCGTCGATCAGCACGTCATGGCGGCGCAGCAGGCTGCCGTGCGCCGGGTCGAGGACGTTGCCGCCCTGAAGCAGGATTCTGGTCATCGGTAAATCAGTGTCGTTGCAGATAGGCTGGCTCGCGGACGAAGCGGGTGCCGACGAAGCTGATCGCGGCGGCGATCATCACGTAGAAGGCGGGCGCCATGGTGCTGCCGGTGCTGGCGATCAGCCAGGTGATGATGAACGAGGCGAAGCCGCCGAAGATCGTCACCGCCAGGTTGTAGGCGACCGACAGGCCGGTCGACAGCACCTTGGCCGGGAACAGTTCGGAGAAGGCCGCCAGGATCGGGCCGGTGTACGCGGCGATCAGCACCCCGAACACCAGCTGGAACACCAGCAGCGATACCAGGCCCGGCACCTGGTTGATATAGAAGAACATCGGATAGGCCAGCAGCAGGATCAGCAGCGCCGAACCGGACAGCAGCGCGCGGCGGCCGATGCGGTCGGCGAGCCAGCCGACGATCGGCGAGAACACCATGATCGCGAGTCCGCCGACCATGCCGGCGATGAAGCCGGTGGACTGCGGCACCTGGAGCACTTTGACCGAGTAGGTCGGCATATAGAACAGCAGCACGTAGGTGCAGACGGTCCACAGGATCACCATCGAGAAGCTGGCCGTGGTCTCGCGCGGGTAGGTCTGCACGATCTCCTTGAGCGGCGAGTCGGAGCGCTCGGCGTTGTCGCGGAAGGTCGGCGTTTCGTCCAGGTGATGGCGGATGTAGTAGCCGACCGGACCGATGACGATGCCCAGCAGGAAGGGCAGGCGCCAGCCCCAGCTGTTCAGCGCCTCCGGGCTCAGCGCGCTGGTGACGAAGGTACCGACCGCGGCGCCGAGCAGCACCGCGACGCCGATGCTGGCCTGGATCCAGCTCGAGTAGAAGGCGCGCTGGCGGGCCGGCGCGTACTCGGTCAGGAAGGCGGTCGCGCCGCCCATCTCGCCGCCGGCGGAGAAGCCCTGCATCAGCCGCGCGATCACGATCAGCAGCGGCGCGAACACGCCGATCTGGTCGTAGGTCGGGGCGATGCCGATGATGGTGGTGCCCACCGCCATCAGCAGGATGGTCAGCGATAACGCCTGCTTGCGGCCGACGCGGTCGGCATAGATGCCGAGCACGATGCCGCCGACCGGACGCATGAAGAAGCCGACGCCGAACGTGGCGACCGCCAGCAGCAGCGACGACAGGTCGTTGCCGGTCGGAAAGAACAGCCTGGCGATGATCACCGCGAAGAAGCTGTAGACGGTGAAGTCGAACCACTCGAGGCCGTTGCCGATCACCGTCGCGACGATGGCGCGGCGGCGTTCCCTGGCGTGAGTGACGGGCAGCGCGTCGGCGTGGGCTACGCTCGCTTGCATGGGGTTCTCCTCTTCATGGTGTTCTCCTCTGGGATGGGCAGGCGCCCGCGTGCGGCTGGCGCAGCGGGCCGGACGGCCGATGTTAGAAGCTGGGCCGGCGCGGGCGGTAACGAAATCTGCGCATGTCCGCATGCCGTCGGCGCATGCATCGCACAGCGGTGGCGCGACGTTGGTGTCCGCCGTCCTCCGACAGCGCGCGCGTACGAGCGATCGAGATCGACCAAGGCCGATGGTGGTGGTCGACCGTGGGCGATGACCATCGACGGTCATCGATCGAGCGTCGTTCGACAGTCGATCGCGCATCGGTGAGGCGTCGATCGGGCGTCGATCCGGGGTCGATGAGGCGTCGATGAGGCGTCGATGCAGCAGCGATACCGAGCTCGCGAATGGCAAAGCGTTGCGTCGACGCATCACTCGAACGGCGCTCGCGCGCGATGCGCGATGGCGCGCGATGCGAAGCCGATGCGCGATGCGCGCTTCGCTGTCGCGATGGCCGTCGGCATCATCGGCGCGCTCGTCGCCGGACTGCCGTCGTCGCGATCGCACGCGGCCGCGATGCGCCTCGACGCCGCCGCGTCGCGCGACGCGCAGCGCGCGCATGGCACGCGCGACCGCTCTTCACTGCTTGCCGCAAAGCCTTGTTGCAAGCGGCTTTGCGGCGAGCATGCGGGTTCTCCCTCGTGTCTTCTGCGTGTCCGCTCGAAGGCCTTCGAGCGGTCCACGCGAACGTCGCCGCAAGGTCTTCACGCGCGGCTCGACCAGTGCGTCGTCGGCATGTCGACGGAGCCGCGATGCGAGCAACGCAGAGGGTCGGCGAGCGTGTCGTCGCGGCATGCGACGCGTGTCTCGACAGCGCGTCGCGCGTGTCATTGCATCGATGCGTTCGTCATTGCAAAGCGCGCGCATTCGATGGCGTGATTTTTTGGAACTTTTTTCTTAACATCACCGACCAAACGAATTATGATTCGCCTTGACAAGAGTCTCTCTTCATTGCATGAAGCAGGACATCGCAAAGCGAAGAACTCGAACAACAACCGCGGCGCGATTCGATGCAGTGATGCAGGTAGCCGAGGAGCAACAGAACTTTGACGCAGACCAGACCGGGCTGGCTTCTTACAACGCGTACAGTCTCCTGTGGCCCATTGACGGGATGGGTTCGCTACCTCGAACAACACGGCGTCTGCCTGGCGCGGGCCATGACCGCGAATGCAGGTCTGCCGTCGGAATACTCCTACTTTGAAGCCGCGTGTCGTCGGGCAACGACGCGCGAGCGGATCGAATACTGCGGGACGCGACGAGCGTTGCGCGCGGGTCATCGCGTTGCACGTCGCCACGGAAGCCTTGCCCTGCGCAAGGCGCCCGCCAAGGAATTCATTAGCGTGCGGCAGCCGTATTGCGGCACGCCGATGAATCGCTCGCTCGACTGGGGTTTGCAAGCCTGCGGCTTGCAGGCATTAACGCCTCGGGTCGGTCGGGTCGCCAATTTTGGACATTCGATATTCACGCTTTAGTGAAGGAGTCATCCATGGCAACGACTGCGAAGAAGAAACCTGCGGCCAAGAAGGCCGCGCCCGCCAAGAAGGCAGCCGCCAAGAAGGCCGCACCGGCCAAGAAGACCGCGGTGAAGAAGGTCGCCGCGAAGAAGGCGGCGCCGGCCAAGAAGGCCGCAGCGAAGAAGGCCCCCGCCAAGAAGGTCGCGACCAAGAAGGTAGCGGCGAAGAAGGCGGCGCCGGCCAAGAAGGCTGCAGCGAAGAAGGCTCCCGCCAAGAAGGTCGCGACCAAGAAGGTAGCGGCGAAGAAGGCCGCACCGGCCAAGAAGGCTGCAGCGAAGAAGGCCCCCGCCAAGAAGGTCGCGACCAAGAAGGTAGCGGCGAAGAAGGCGGCACCGGCCAAGAAGGCCGCGGCCAAGAAGACCACCGCGAAGAAGGCGACCGCCAAGAAGGCCGCGCCGGCCAAGAAGGCTGCCGCGAAGAAGGCGCCGGCGAAGAAGGCTGCCGGCAAGAAGGCCGCCGCCCAGCCTGCCGCGGCCCCTGCCTCGTCGCCTGCCTCGGCTCCCGCGCCGGCCGCCAAGACCGCGCTGAGCCCGGCCGCCGCCTGGCCGTTCCCGACCGGCAGCCGTCCGTAAGCGTTGAAGCGCGACCCGTGCGCGCTCGATTCCTGCGGGAATCCTCGGGGCACCTTCGCGTGCCCGAATGACCGGATACCCCGTACCCGGTCGGCATGACAGTGGTCCTGCCAACCCGCCGCCGGCGCAAGCCGCGGCGGGTTTTTCATTTTGGGCGGGTGCACCGATCGATAACCCGCAGGACTGCTCCCCCTCTCCCGCTTGCGGGAGAGGGGCCGGGGGAGAGGGCAAGGACGATGGCCATGCTACTGCCGTTTGAAACCACCTCCCTCTCCCCAGCCCTCTCCCCCTGACGGGGAGAGGGAGAACACCGCCGGGCTGGGACCACAAAGAAAAACGCCGCCCCCCCGAAGGGGGCGGCGTCTCGATCGACGGCCGGTGAAGCGCGCCGCTTGGTGGCGATGCTCAGTGCGTGACGCGCGTGACGCCGCCCGAGGACAGCAGCCGCACCCGTTCGCCCGGACGGAAGATCTCGTCGGCGTCCTGCGTGATCGCGCGCATCTCGCCATTGTCCAGGCGCACCGTGATCTCCAGCCCGCGACGCTGATCGACGCGGTTCTCGATCGCGCTGCCGGCCATGCCGCCGAGCACCGCGCCGAGGATGCCGGCCGCCACCGAGCCGCTGCCGCTGCCGATCGAGCTGCCGGCCGCGATGCCGCCGATGGCGCCGCCCGCGAGCGTGCCGACGCCCGATTGCTGACCCTGGATCATCACCTCGCGCACGCTCTCGACCACACCATAGCGCAGCGTCTGTTCACGCTGCGCCTGCCCCGGCGTATAGATGCTGGCGGAGTTCGATTGCGTGGCGCAGCCGGCCACGAGACTGGCGGCCGCCACGAGCGCGACGCCGCAGGTTCGGAGAAGGGTTTGCATGGTGATTCCCCAGCGAGGGTTTACGCGTAACGGTAGCCGAATGCCGACTCGAACATCTGGCCGATCTGCTCGCGCGAGACCTTGTAGTTCTGCGGTCCCTGGTGCGCGATCTTGATCGCCCCCATCAGACTCGCGAGCCGGCCGGTAGTTTCCCAGTCGAAGCCCTGTTCGATGCCGTACAGCAGGCCGCCGCGGAAGGCGTCGCCGCAGCCGGTCGGGTCGACGACCCGTTCGGCCTGCACCGCGGGAATATTGTACTGCCGGCCATCGGCGTGAATGGTGGCGCCGCGCTCGCCGTGCGTCACGATGAAGGCGCGCACGCGGGCCGCCACTTCGGCGCTGCTCCAGCCGGTGCGCGAGAGCAGCACCTGTCCTTCGTAATCGTTGACGGTCACGTAGCTGGCCAGCTCGACGAACTGGCGCAGGTCCTCGCCGCCGAACAGCGGCATCGCCTGGCCGAGGTCGAAGATGAACGGAACGCCGGCCTCGGCGAATTGCCGGGCGTGGTGCAGCATCCCTTCGCGGCTGTCCGGCGCGACGATGCCCAGCCGCGGCGCGCGCTCGCCCTTCAGGGCGTCCTGCACGTGCGACAGCTGCGACTGGTTCATCGCGCCCGGGTGGAAGGCGGTGATCTGGTTGTTCTCCAGATCGGTGGTGATCATCGCCTGCGCGGTGAAGGTATCGGGCAGCATGCGGATATGCTCCGTGCCGATGCCGAGCGCGCGCAGGTAGTCCAGATACGGGCCGGCATCCTCGCCGACCGTCGCCATCACCACCGGCTCGCCGCCGAGCAGCTTCAGGCTGTAGGCGATATTGCCGGCGCAGCCGCCGAATTCGCGGCGCATGCCGGGGACCAGGAAGGACACATTGAGCATGTGGATCTGGTCCGGCAGGATGTGTTCGCGGAACCTGCCCTCGAACGTCATGATGGTGTCGTAGGCGACGGAGCCGCAGATCAGGCTGGGCATGGATGCTCCAAGGTGTTTGGTACTGGTGGTTCGCTGGTGGTGCTGCTGGTGCTGCTGGTGCTGCTGGTGCTGCTGGTGGTTTGTCTCCCCTCTCCCGCCTGCGGGAGAGGGGCGGGGGAGAGGGCAGAGGGCGGTGGCCATGCCACTGCCGTTTGAAACCACCTCCCTCTCCCCGGCCCTCTCCCCCTGAGGAGAGAGAGAGCAAAGGGGTTCGGCCTCGCGCTTACTTCAACGCCGCCAGCGCCGCGTCGTAGTCCGGCTCGTTCTTGATCTCGGGCACCAGCTGGCTGTAGGTCACCGTGTCGTTCTGGTCGAGCACCACCACCGCGCGGGCGGTCACGCCGGCCAGCGGGCCGCTCTTGATGTCGACGCCGTAGTCGTTCTTGAACTGCGCGCCGCGCATCGTCGACAGCGGCACCACATTGTTCAGGCCTTCCGCGGTGCAGAAGCGGCCCATCGCGAACGGCAGGTCGGCCGAGATCGTCAGCACCACGGTGTCGGCCAGCGCGCTGGCCTTCTCGTTGAACTTGCGGGCCGAGGCCTGGCACACCGGCGTGTCCAGGCTCGGCACGATATTGAGGACCTTGCGCTTGCCGGCGAAGTCGGCCAGCGTCACGTCCTTCAGGTCCTTGCCGACCAGCGAGAATGCGGGGGCCTTGTCACCGGGTTGGGGAAATTTGCCGCCGACTTCGATCGGGTTGCCGCCGAGGGTCACAGTGCTCATGGTCGCTCCTGGGTTGAAGGGGACGCGGCGCGCGGCCGGATGCCGCGGCGGCGCATCCCGGGGATTCGGGGATGGTTCGAGGATGCTCGGCGATGGTCAGGGATAAAAGACCGACACGCGGTAGTTGTTCGCGGCCTGCCGAGTCCGGAATCGTACCTGAAGGGGCAGCTCGGCGCCCGCCTGCAGGCCCGTGGCGCCATCCGGATCGCGCGCTCGCTGCGCGGCCGGCAGGTAGTCGGCCGGCGTCAGCACAAGCCGCTGCACCGGGCGATCCTGCGCATCGGTCAGCACCAGCTCGATCGCCGGCAGCGCCACCAGCGCGCGGCCCTCGTTGCGCAGCGTCATCGTCAGCAGATAGTCGTCGGCGCCGGCATCGGGCATCTGCAGCTGCGAGCCGTCGATGCGCAGCGCGGCGAGCTGCCTGGCCGGCGGCACGCGGCAGCCCAGCGGTGCGCAGGCCGCCTCGAGCCACGGCCGCAGCGCCGGCACACGCCCGGCCAGTTCGGTGCGCCACAGCAGC
>NZ_JAJQJF010000022.1:0-93215 GCF_021213615.1 Cupriavidus sp. UGS-1
AGCCGCCGTGCTCGACCACCAGGCGGCGCGTGTTCGGGCTGTCGCGGCCGGTGTACCAGCCCAGCGGCGCGCTGCCGGTCAGCTCGCGGATGATCTGCATCGCGATGCGCATGTGCTCGCGCTCGGTGGCCTCGTCGATGTTCTGGTAGTGGATCCAGCGCCAGCCGTGGCAGGCGATCTCGTGGCCCAATTCGACGAAGGCGCGGGTCAGCTCGGGATGGCGCTGCAGCGCCATCGACACGCCGAAGATGGTCAGCGGCAGGCCGCGCTGCTCGAACTCGCGCAGGATGCGCCAGACGCCGGCCCGCGAGCCGTATTCGTAGATGCCCTCCATGCTCATGTGGCGGTCGGGGTAGGCCGCCGCGCCGACGATCTCGGACAGGAACTGCTCGGAGGCTGCGTCGCCGTGCAGCACGCAGTTCTCGCCGCCTTCCTCGTAATTGAGCACGAACTGCAGCGCAACGCGGGCGCCGCCGGGCCAGTGGGCATGCGGCGGCCGCGAGCCGTAGCCGATCAGGTCGCGGGGATAGGGGTGGCCGGCATCGGCACCGACCGGCGAGCGGGAAGCAGTGAGCGGAGTGGACATGATCTGCGGTATGCGGAAATCGATGAAGGCGGTAAGCGATGAAGGCGGTAAGCGATGAAGGCCGCGCCTCAGTTGATCGCGAACGGTGCCAGCATGCCGGCGTAGGCCTTCGGCAAGGGCCTGGCCCAATCGCCGCGCTTGCTGGTGCGCAGCCGGATCGCGACCAGCGACTCGACCATCTTGACCGCCGACACCACGCCGTCGATGACCGGCGCGCCGATTGCCTCGGCGATCTCCTCGCACAGGTCGGTCATGCCGGCGCAGCCGAGCACGATGCAGTCGCTGCGGTCCTGCGCCAGCGCCTGGCGGCACGATTCGGTGATGATGCGGCGCGCGTCCGAGCCCGGCCGCTCCAGTTCGAGCACCGGCAGATCGCAGGCGTGCACGTCGCGGCAGAAGCGTTCCATGCCGTAGCGCTCGGCCAGATGCCAGGCGATATTGCAGGTCCGCGCCAGCGTGGTGACGACGCTGAAGCTGGTGCCGATCAGGCTGGCCATGTGCATCGCGGCCTCGGCGATGCCGATCACCGGACCGCGTGCCATCTCGCGCGCCGCGTACAGCCCCGGATCGCCGAAGCAGGCGATCACGTAGCCCTCGACACCCTCGGCCTCGCCCAGGCGGATCTCCTCGAGGATGCCCGGCACCGACAGCGCCTCGTCATAGTGGCTCTCGATGGAAGCCGGACCCATGCGAGGGCTGACGGCGACGATGCGCGTGTCGGGCGAGGCCACGGTGCGGGCGCATTGGCCGATCTTGTCGGTCATGCTTTGCGTGGTGTTGGGGTTGATGATCTTGAGCTTCATGGCAAACGTCGTGGTCGGGTCAGGTCGTCGGTCGTCGGGTCGTCGGGTTCAGGCCGCGTGTCAGGCCGCGTGTCAGGCGGCGGCGAAGAAATGCGGCATCATGCGGCGCGCCAGCACGCGGTACAGCACCAGCGCGATGCCCATGCCGATGAACCAACTGTAGTTGGCCAGGCCCTGCCAGGCCGGCACCACCACGCACAGGATCGGAATGATCGCGGCCGGGATCATCGTGGCGATCGCTACCGGGTTGTAGCCGCGGGTGTACCAGTACTTGCCCTGCGGACGCATCGTGTACAGGTCGTCGACGTCGACCTGCTGGCGGCGCACCAGGTAGTAGTCGGAAATCAGGATGCCGAACAGCGGCCCGATGAAGGCGCCCAGCACGTCCAGCGTGTAGTGGATGACCTGCGGGTTGTTGTACAGATTCCAGGGCGTGATGAAGATCGAGCCGACCGCGGCGATCATGCCGCCGGTGCGCCAGCTGATGTGCTTGGGCGACACGTTGGAGAAGTCGAACGCCGGCGACACGAAGTTCGCGACGATGTTGATGCCGATGGTGGCGGTCATGAAGGTCAGCGCGCCCAGCACCATCGCGAAGGTGCTGTCGATATGGCTGACGGTCTCCACCGGATCGGTGATCAGCTTGCCGAACACCGGCAGCGTGGCCGAGGTCGTGATCACGGTCAGCAGCGAGAAGCCAAGGAAGTTGATCGGCAGCCCCCAGAAGTTGCCCTTGCGAACCGCGCCGAAGTTCTTCGCGTAGCGCGAGAAGTCGCCGAAGTTCAGCATCGGGCCGGAGAAGTACGACACCACCAGCGCGATCGCGGTCAGCATCACCGGTACCGCTTCCCAGCCGCTGTACTTGACGAAGCTCAGCGTGAAGCTGACGTTGCTCCAGCCGGCCTTGTTCACCAGCCAGATCGCCAGCAGGATCATCACCACATAGACAGCGGGGCCGGCCCAGTCGATGAACTTGCGAATGGTTTCCATGCCGGTCCAGAACACCAGCGCCTGCAGTACCCACAGCGTCATGAAGGCCGCCCAGCCCAGCGTCGACAGCCCGGCGAAGCCATGCAGCTTGACGTCGGCATAGGGCGCCAGAGACGGGAAGAAATGCAGCGCCAGCACCAGGAAGGCCGACGAGGCCAGATAGGTCTGGATGCCGTACCACGCCACCGCGATCAGGCCGCGGATCACCGCCGGAATATTGGCGCCGAGCACGCCGAACGAGGCCCGGCAGATCACCGGATACGGGGTGCCGGTGACCTGGCTCGGCTTGGCCACCAGATTGCAGAAGAACTGCACGATGACGATGCCGACCAGCAGCGCGACCAGCACCTGCCAGCTGGTCAGGCCCAGCGCGAACAGGCTGCCGGCCGTGATGTAGCCGCCGACGCTGTGCACGTCCGACATCCAGAACGCGAAGATGTTGTAGGTGCTCCAGGTCTGCTTCTTCAGCGGCGCCAGGTCTTCGTTGGTCAGCCGTTCGTCATACGATGGCTTGATCAGCGCGTTGCCATGGTGGACGGACGCGCTGTCCTGCAGCTCGGCGGCGGCAGGCGCGGTGGTGTGCATCATGCTTGTCTCCTCAAGGCGATGCCATGCGGTGGTAGGCGCGCGGAAGGCGCCGGATGGGCGGTGTGGATCGAAGGATCGGGAATCCGCTCTCAGGATTTGTTTTGTAGACAGAATTGTCTACAAAATCGTTTGTAGTTGTGTACGGATTTGTAGATCACAGCCGCGTGATTGTCAACATCACGGCCGCGCGATGCGGGCAAACCCCGAGTCGGAGGGGGCACGCCCACGTGCGGTGCGGCGCCGGAGCGGCAAAAGAAAAGGGCCGGGTCCTTGCGGAACCCGGCCCTTGTCGCCGCCGTCACCCCCGCGCAAGCGGGGAGCCAGCGGCTGGCTTGTGGCTTGCCGTTTATGGCCTGCGGGCGGCGCCCATCAGGCGAAGGCCTGCAGCGCGCCCTTCATCTTCTTCATCGCGGCGGACTCGATCTGGCGGATGCGCTCGGCCGACACGCCGAACTCGTCGGCCAGTTCGTGCAGCGTGGCGCCGCCCGAGCCGTCGTCGTTGACCTGCAGCCAGCGCGCCTCGATGATGCGGCGGCTGCGCGGATCGAGCTTGGTCAGCGCCTGTTCCAGGCCCTCGACCTGCATCCGGTCCTGGCGCTTGGCCTCGAGCACGCGCGTCGGCTCGTTGTGGTTGTCGGCCAGATAGGCGATCGGCGCGAACTCCTCCTCGCCGTCGTCGACCTGGCCTTCCAGCGCCAGATCGCCGCCCGACAAGCGGGTTTCCATCTCCATCACTTCTTCCGGCTTGACGTTCAGCTCGCGGGCGACCGCGTCGATCTCGTCCGGCGTGAAGGTATGGGCGCCTTGCTTGTGGCTGCGCAGGTTGAAGAACAGCTTGCGCTGGGCCTTGGTCGTCGCGACCTTGACCATGCGCCAGTTGCGCAGCACGTACTCGTGGATCTCCGCCTTGATCCAGTGGATCGCGTACGACACCAGGCGCACGCCCTGGTCCGGGTCGAAGCGCTTGACGGCCTTCATCAGGCCGATATTGCCTTCCTGGATCAGGTCCGCGTGCGGCAGGCCATAGCCCAGATACTGGCGGGCGATCGACACGACCAGACGCAGGTGCGACATCACCAGCCGGCGTGCCGCCTCGACCGAGTCGTGATCGCGCAGCTCGCGCGCGAGCCGCTGCTCCTCCTCGGCGGTGAGCATCGGAATACGGTGGACAGCCTGGATATAGCTGTCGAGATTGCCCAGCCCGGCGGGCAGGGTCAGGGCCATGCTGTTGGCGCGCTGCGGCACCATCGGCAGGGTGTTGTTCATGGTGATCGAATCGGCAGACAGGACTGCGTTCACTCAGGGCTCCTTTCGCATCCGGCGGGCGGCGTGCCCGCGTGTCGGAAGCATCGACGGCGTCGTGGCCGGCGCTTCCCACACTGCAATGCAACGCATATTAGCACTCCAGCCGGGTGAGTGCTAATTGGAGTCCGGTCCGCTACGATAGTTCCAGAATATCGGAGGAAAAATTCCATAGCGCTCCAGGTTGCTGGGAAGTCGCCCGGAAATCGCTGCGAAGACGGACACAAGTTCATTAGAGGGCCGGCGCCCGTGCCGGTTCTGCTGCAGAGACCATGCCATCGGGCCGCAAAGGCTACACTTGCCAGCATTGCGTCGATCCGCCACGCCCTTGGAGTGTCTGCCATGTCCGCCATTGAACATTTGTTGAAACCGCATGTAAGAGATATCGGCGACTTCTCGGTGCGGCGGGTGCTGCCCTCCGCCGCCGCGCAAACCGTTGGGCCGTTCATCTTCTTCGACCACATGGGTCCGGTTCAACTGGAGCCCGGCAAGGGCATGGATGTGCGCCCTCATCCCCATATTGGGCTGGCCACCGTCACCTATCTGTTCGAAGGCGAAATCGTCCATCGCGATAGCGTCGGCAGCGAACAGACCATCCGGCCCGGCGACGTCAACTGGATGACCGCGGGCAGCGGCATCGTCCATTCGGAGCGCTCGCCGCAGGCCGCCCGCGACGCCGGCCCGCGGCTGCATGGGATCCAGACCTGGGTCGCGCTGCCGCGCGAGCACGAGACGGTCTCGCCGTCGTTCTTCCACCATCCGGCCGACACGCTGCCGCGGCTGGTCCACGGCGGCGCGCGCATCACCGTGATCGCCGGCGACGCCTTCGGCGCACGCTCGCCGGTGCAGGTGTTCAGCCGCACGCTGTACGCCGCGCTGGAGCTCGACGCCGGCGCCAGCCTGGCGATTCCGCCCGAGCACGAGCAGCGCGGCCTCTATCTGGTCGATGGCGCCGCCGCGATCGACGGCATCGCGCTGCCGGCCGAGCACCTGGCGGTGCTGACGCCCGGCGCCGAGGCGACCGTCACGGCGCTGGAGCCGTCCCGGCTGATGCTGCTCGGCGGAGAACCCGTCGACGGCCGGCGGCATATCTTCTGGAATTTTGTCGCCAGCACCCGCGAGGCGATCGAAGAGGCGGCGCGGCGCTGGGAGAACGACGAGTTCCCGCACGTACCGGGCGAGACCGAGCGGATTCCGCTGCCGCCGCGGCGGGTCTGACAGAGCCAATGACATGAGGGCACTCCTGGCCCACGCTTGACGGCTCTCCTCTCCAGCTTGCGGGAGAGGGGCTGGGGAGAGGGAAAGGCAGTCGCTATGCCGCCGCCGTCCGCCATGGTGGCGCCTTTGCCCTCTTCCCCGACCCCGCTCCCCCGCGGACGGGAGAGGGGAGCAAGGATCGAGTGGTGCGTACCCAAGTCGCTACAGCGGACTGACCCAGCTGACCCGCGCGCTGTCGCGCAGGCAACCGCGGATCGTCTCGATCTGCGTCGCGATCGGGGCGGGCACCGGCACGGCCCCCGCCAGCACCTGGCGGATCCACGCGGCTGTCAGCGCCACGTCGGTGCCCGGCGGCAGCGCCGGCACGTCGGCGACCGAGCCCGACATCGGGTCCACCAGCGTGCGCTGATGGCCGTCGTGCAGCCAGTCGATGCGGCTGCCGCGGCGGGCGTCGGCCACGACCTCGCCCTCGGTGCCGCGCGCCAGCAGCACGTTGGCCGGCTCGTGCGAGAAGTAATCGGTCAGCGTCTCGCGGTATTCGGGGTGCGTGTAGCTGTACAGCCGCAGCGCCTCGGCAGGCGTGTGCGCGCCGACCGGCTGCAGCATCTTGACGATCGTGTGCGAGGAATTGCGCAGCCCGATCACGGTGCGCTTGTCGAGCAGCGCCGACAGGGCCGGCGACAGCACGTCGATCGGCAGCACCGCCAGCGGGCCTGGATCGGTATCGCCGCCGCCCGGCTGCGCGAGCCGTCGCGCGGCTTCGTCGACCGTCGCGCACGGCGCGATCCCCAGGGCCTCGAACAGCATGATGCTGGTGACGCGCTGATTGAACTCGCGCGTTCCGTGCACCAGCACCGGGATACCCTCCCGCGCGAGCAGCAGCGCCAGCAGCGGTACCAGATTGGGCTGCTTGCGCGCGCCGTTGTAGCTCGGGATGACCACCACCTGACGCTCCGGCGCCGGCAGCGGCAGGCAGTGCGCATGCGCGGCCTCCAGCATGCCGGCCAGCTCGTGCGGCGCCTCGCCCTTGATCCGGTACGCCATCAGCACGGCGCCGAGTTCGAGGTCGGAGACGCGTCCGGACAGCATTGCATCGAACAGCAGGCGCGCATCGTCGCGCGGCAGCGCACGGGCGCCGGCGACGCCGCGGCCGATTTCCTTGATATAGGGGGCCGCAGAGAAGGCGGGCGGAGTGTCGAGGCGGTCAGCGGACATGGCGGTGCGGTGATGCTGTACGGTGAGAGCGGGGCAGCGGGGGTGCAGCAGGGGGTACGTATCGGTCGATGATAGCGCGATACGCCAGGCGGCCCGCGCGGCGGCCGGCCACCGCCATTCAGGCCTTGATCGCGAAGCCGTCGGCATAAGCCTTCGGGTCGCGCGTGGCGTCCCAGATCACGCCGTCCATCAGCGTGGCCGTGCGGAATTCGCTGGCCGGCAGCGGTACCTGCGCGGCCGTGGCGGCCTGCCGGTAGACGTCGAGCCGATTGACCTGGCGGGCCACCGCCAGATAGTCAGGATGTTCCTTCAGCAATCCCCAACGCTTGTGCTGCGTCAGGAACCACATGCCGTCCGACAGGTAGGGATAGTTCGCCTCGCCGTCCCGATGGAAATGCATCGCATCGGGGTCGTCCCAGGTCCTGCCCAGCCCGTTGGCATAGCGGCCCAGCATGCGGTCGAGGATCAGCTCCATGTCGGTGTCGACACAGGATGGCGCGGCGATGGTCTCGGCGGTCCTGCGGCGATTCGACGCCGACGCGTCGATGAAGCGCGATGCCTCCAGCACCGCGGCCACCATCGCGCGCGCCGTGTTCGGATACATCTGCACGAATTCGGCCGTGGTGCCCAGCGTCTTCTCGGGATGGTCGCGCCAGATGCCCTGCGTGGTCTCGGCGGTGAAGCCGATGCCGTCGGCGATCGCGCGCGCGTGCCACGGTTCGCCGGCGCAGAAGCCGTCCATCTGGCCGAGCCGCATATTGGCCACCATTTGCGGCGGCGGCACGGTGATCGCGCGCGGCTCCCGCATCGGATCGATGCCGTGGGCCGCCAGCCAGTAGTACAGCCACATCGCATGCGTGCCGGTGGGGAAGGTCTGCGCGAAGGTGTATTCGCGCTTTTCCCGCGTCATGTAGGCGCGCAGGCTGGCGCCGTCCCGGACGCCCTTGTCGGCCAACTTCGTCGACAGCGAGATCGCCTGGCCGTTGTGGTTCAGGTTCATCAGCACCGCCATGTCCTTCCTCGGTCCGCCGATGCCCAGCTGCACGCCGTAGATGAGCCCGTACAGCACGTGCGCGGCGTCGAGCTCGCCGTTGACCAGCTTGTCGCGCACCCCGGCCCACGAGGCCTCCCTGGCCGGCGTGATGCGGATGCCGTGCTTGCGGTCCAGCCCCAGCGCGGCGGCCATCACGATCGAGGCGCAGTCGGTCAGCGGGATGAAGCCGATCCGGACCTCGGTCTTCTCCGGCGCGTCCGAGCCTGCCGCCCAGGCGCCCGCGCGCACCATCGGATCGACCAGCGTCATCAAGGCGGATCCCGTCAGGTCCGTCCGCGCGCGGCCGCGACCCTGGCTGGCGGGCGGCGCGTCGGCGCTGCACCCGAGTGCATCGGCAACGACGGCCGGGCGCCGGACTTTGGCGGGACTGGGGCGAGGGGGCATGCAAGACTCCAAAAAGAACGCGACGGTCCTAGCCCATCACGTCGATCACGCGCTGGGCGGCGTCGACCAGCTTGATGCCGCGCTCCATCGCCATGGTGCGCAGCCGCTTGTAGGCCTCGTCCTCGCTGAGGCCGCGCGCCTGCATCAGCAGGCCCTTGGCGCGTTCGACCACCTTGCGCTCGGTCAGCTTCAGCCGGGTCGCGTCGAGCTCCGCGCGCAGCGCCTGGTCCAGCTGGAAGCGCGCGTAGGCGACATCGAGCACGGTCTTGACCCGCTCGGCGCGCAGGCCGTCGACGATATAGGCCGTGATGCCGGCCGTCAGCGCGGCCTTGATGCGCTCGGCGTCGTCGTTGTCGGTGAACAGCACGATCGGGCGCGGCGCATGCTGGGTCGAGACGCAGACGTGCTCGACCGTATCGCGCGCCGCCGACTCCGAGGCAATGATGATCAGGTCCGGCTGGCGCGCGGCGATGACGTCCGGCAACGCGAGGTCGGCGTCGACCGTCTCGACCTCGCTGAAGCCGGCGGCCGCCAGGCCGGCGCGGATCGTGTCGACGTTCAGCGGATCGGCGTCGAGCGGATCGCGCACCAGCAGGATCCGCAGCGGCCGCCCGCCCGAAGCCGGGGCGGCAGGCGTGGCGGCCGAGGGCGCGGAACGCGTCGTGGAGGGCGGGGACGGGCGGCGATTCATGGGTTTGGTCAGGCGGTGGCCGACGGTCGGTGGCCGGCTCGCTTGTTGGCTCGCTAGTTGGCTTGTGGCCGGCTTTTCCATGGCCGCCTCGGCGGCCGATGTCTGCTGCCTGCTTCATGCAAGAATCACGCCGGGTTTTGGGGCGCCGCTTGCCCCGCGATGGGGCGGCCGGTGTATGCTGATGCCCTGCCGCGAGGGGGCGGGCACCGCCGATGCCCTCGCCGCGCCGGTCCCGGCCCGGCGCTCGCCGCGCCGTCCGGACCGCGCTCCGATATCCATTCCAGAAGCCATCCAGTGGAGAGATGCATGACCGAGGAGTTCGTATTCCAACCCCCCGCGCCCACCGGCGTGCCGGTGCGCGGCAGCAGCGCGCGTTTTCCGGTGCGGCGGGTCTACTGCGTCGGGCGCAATTACGCCGCCCACGCACGCGAGATGGGATCGGACCCGGACCGCGAACCGCCGTTCTTCTTCTGCAAGCCGAGCGACGCGGTCAGCCCGGTGGCCGACGGCGCCGAGGGCACGTTCCCGTATCCGCCGGGCTCGAACAACGTGCACTACGAAGTCGAGCTGGTGGTCGCGATCGGCAAGGGCGGCCGTGACATCCCGGTCGAGCAGGCCGCCGCGCATGTGTTCGGCTATGCCGTCGGTCTGGACATGACCCGCCGCGACCTGCAGAACGAATCGAAGAAAACCGGACGTCCGTGGGAGACCGGCAAGGCCTTCGACCAATCGGCGCCGATCGGCCCGATCGTGCCGGTGCAGGCGATCGGCCATCCCGAGCGCGGCGCGGTGACGCTGGCGGTCAATGGCGCCGAGAAGCAGCGTGGCGACCTGTCCGACCTGATCTGGTCGGTGCCCGAGATGGTGTCGTACCTGTCGAAGCTGTTCGAGCTGCAGCCGGGCGATCTGATCTACAGCGGCACGCCCGAGGGCGTGGGCCCGGTGGTCAAGGGCGATCGCATGCAGTGCGCGATCGAAGGCGTGGGCGAACTGACGGTCAAGGTGGTCTGAGGCGATGCTCAAGCTCTACAGCTATTTCCGCAGTTCGGCGGCGTTCCGCGTGCGCATCGCGCTGGCGCTCAAGGGCCTGCCCTTCGAATACGTGCCGGTGCATCTGCTCAAGGATGGCGGCCAGCAACTGAGCGAGCAATACCGCGCGCTGAACGCCAACGCGCTGGTGCCGACGCTGCTGGACGACGACCACGCGCTGTCGCAGTCGATGGCGATCGTCGAATACCTGGACGAGACCCATCCCGAGCCGGCGCTGCTGCCCGGCACGGCGCTGGACCGCGCCTACGTGCGCGCAGTGGCGCAGTCGATCGCCTGCGAGATTCATCCGCTGAACAACCTGCGCGTGCTCAAGTACCTGAAGCACACGCTCGGCGTCAGCGAGGAAGCCAAGGACGCCTGGTATCGGCACTGGATCGAGGTCGGCTTTGCCGGACTCGAAGCCACGTTGACGCGCGAGGGCAAGGCCGGCCGCTTCTGCCTGGGCGATACGCCGACGCTGGCCGATATCTGCCTGGTGCCGCAGGTCTTCAACGCGCAGCGCTTCCAGGTCGATCTGGACCCGTATCCGACCATCGTGCGGATCTTCGACGCGTGCATGGAGCTGCCGGCGTTCCAGCAGGCCGCACCGAAGGCGCAGCCCGACGCGGAGTAAGCGAAAGGCCGTCAATGAAAAAACGGGCGCCGCTGGAAACAGCGGCGCCCGTTTTCCTGCTGTCGTGTCCGAGAACGCGTGCTCAGTCGCCCAGCAGCGCCCGCGCGAATTCGTCGGCCTTGAACGGCTGCAGGTCCTCGACCTTCTCGCCCACGCCGATGAAGTAGACCGGCACCGGACGCTGGCGCGCGATCGCGGCCAGGATGCCGCCCTTGGCAGTGCCGTCGAGCTTCGTCACGATCAGGCCGGTCAACTGCAGCGCATCGTCGAAGGCCTTGACCTGCGCCAGCGCGTTCTGCCCGGTATTGGCGTCGATCACCAGCAGCGCCTCGTGCGGCGCGGAGGGCATCGCCTTGCCGATCACGCGCTTGACCTTCTTCAGCTCTTCCATCAGATGCAGCTGCGTCGGCAGGCGGCCGGCGGTGTCGGCCATCACGATATCGACGCCGCGCGCACGGGCCGCGTTGACCGCGTCGAAGATCACCGCGGCCGGATCGCCGCTCTCCTGCGAGACCACGGTGACGTTGTTGCGCTCGCCCCAGATCGTCAGCTGCTCGCGCGCGGCGGCGCGGAAGGTATCGCCCGCGGCCAGCAGCACCGACTGGCCGTAGTGCTGGAAGTGCTTGCACAGCTTGCCGATGCTGGTGGTCTTGCCGGCGCCGTTGACGCCCGCGATCATCATCACCATCGGCTGCTCGCGGCCGAGCTCCATGGTCTTCTCGAGCGGACGCAGCAGCTCGGTCAGCAGATCGCGCAGCGCCAGGCGTACGCCCTCGGCGGTGTCGATGCGCTCGCTCCTGACGCGGCGGCGCAGCTCGCCGAGCAGATATTCGGTGGCCTCGACGCCGGCGTCGGCCATCAGCAGCGCGGTCTCCAGCTCCTCGAACAACGCCTCGTCGACCTTGACGCCGACGAACAGCGTGCTGATGCCGCGGCTGGTCTTGGACAGGCCGGTGCGCAGCCGCTGCATCCAGCCGCGCTTGGCCTCCTCGCTCGGCGGCGGCACCGGGACCAGCACCATTTCGCCGTCATCGCCGTCATCGCCGTCGTCGGTGGCGGCGGGCGCGGGCGGGGACGGCGGCGCGGGCTGCGCGGCGGGGGCCGGCTGCGGTGCCGCTTGCGGTTGGGGGAGCGGTTCGGGCAGCGGTTCGGGTTGCGGTTCCGTTTGCGGCTCGGGCTCGCGTTGTGGCTCGCGTTGCGTCTCCGGCTCGCGCTGCGGCTCTGCCTGTGGCAACACCTGCGGAGCGGCTTCCGCCGCGGGTTGCGAGGATCGCGTGAACCACGACAGCGGCGACAGTCGGGACGGTGCGGGTTTGGCTTCGGCGGCCGGAGCGGGCGCTTCGATCGGCGCGGGCGGCGCCACCGTTTCCGGCTGCGCCGGTGCGGCGCTGACCGACGGCGCTGTGGCGATCGGTGCCTGCGCCGCCGGGGCCGAGGTTGCCTGCGTCGACGCCTCGGCGGGCGCATCGGTCGGCTCGGCCTTGCGCTTCTTCCAGAAACTAAACATTGGGAAAGGGGTCCATACCCCGGTAGAATCAATCGCCAAAATTCTAGCAGACGGGGTCGCATGAACCATCGCGCAGGGTCGACCGCGGCGTCGACGTGGCAGGGCTCAACGCCCGCCCATCAGCATGTCTCGAACGGTGCCGACCGGCGCCGGCATTCCCCTTCGCCATCATGGCGGCCCTCTCGCTTGGCCTCGCTCGCGCTGCTCGCTGCCACCGCGTGGCTGCCGCTGGCGCATGCGCAGGGCGTCGCGGTCGACGCGCCGCCGGCCCCCGGGGCGGCGGTACAGGCTGCCGTCCCCGACGGCGGCACCACCGAGTTCAAGCTCGCCAACGGCATGCGCGTGATCGTCAAGGAAGACCATCGCGCGCCCACGGTCGCCCATCAGGTCTGGTATCGCGTCGGCGGTATCGACGAGGTCAGCGGCACCACCGGCGTGGCCCATATGCTCGAACACATGATGTTCAAGGGCACGCCCAAGGTCGGGCCGGGCGAGTTCTCGCGGCAGATCGCCGCGCTCGGCGGCCGCGAGAACGCGATGACCAATCGCGATTTCACGATGTACTTCCAGCAGATCGCCAAGCAGCATCTGCCGCGGATGATGGAGCTCGAAGCGGATCGCATGGCCAACCTGGTGATCCGCGCCGAGGACTTCGAGCGCGAGATGAAGGTCGTGATGGAAGAGCGCCGGCTGCGTACCGACGACTCCCCGCGCGGCACCGTCTACGAACAGCTGCTGGCCACGGTCTATACCAGCGCCGGCTATCGCCATCCGGTGATCGGCTGGATGAACGACCTGGTCAATATGCGCGTCGACGACGTCAGCGCCTGGTATCGCGAGTGGTACGTGCCGAACAACGCGATCCTGGTCGTGGCCGGCGACGTCAATCCTGCCGAGGTACGCGCGCTGGCCGAACGCACCTACGGCAAGCTCAAGCCGCGTGCGCTGCCGGTGCGCAAGCCCCAGATCGAGCCGCCGCAGAAGGGCGTCAAGCGGATCTGGGTCAAGGCGCCCGCCGAGAATCCCTATCTGGTGCTGGCCTACAAGGTGCCGCGGCTGCGCGACGTCGAAAAGGACATCGATCCGTATGCGCTCGAGGTGCTGGCCGCCGTGCTCAACGGCTACGACAATGCACGGCTGACGCGCGACCTGGTTCGTACGCAGCGGCTGGCCGACGACGTCAACGTCGGCTACGACGGCATCAATCGCGGCGAGTCGCTGTTCGTGCTCGACGGCACGCCGGCCAACGGCCATACCACCGAAGAGATCGAGCGCGCGTTGCGCCAGCAGATCGAACGGATCGCGCGCGAAGGCGTGTCCGACGAGGAACTGCGGCGCGTCAAGGCGCAGGTCGTGGCAGGACAGATCTACAAGCGCGACTCGGTGTTCGGCCAGGGCATGGAGATCGGCGTGGCGGAGATCGCCGGCATCTCGTGGCAGCAGCTCGACCGCATCCTCGAGCGGATCAAGCAGGTCACGCCGGATCAGGTCAAGACGGTGGCGGGCAAATACTTCAGCGAGGACAACCTGACCGTGGCGACGCTGCTGCCGCAGCCGATCGATCCCAACCCGCCCAAGCCCCAGGCTCCGTCCGGCCTGCGCCACTGAGGACCGCCGATGTTCGCCATCGATTCGCTTCCGTTTTCCCGTCCCGCGGCGCGCGCGCGCCAGGCGCTGACGATCGCCGCCGGCCTGCTGGCGGGCCTTGGCGCCGCTACCGTGCAAGCGGCCATTCCGATCGAACACTGGACCGCGTCGACCGGCGCCCGCGTCTATTTCGTGCGCAGCCCGTCGATTCCGATGCTCGACATCAACGTCGATTTCGATGCCGGCAGCCGCTATGACCCCGCCGGCAAGGCGGGGCTGGCAACGCTGACGGCGGCGCTGCTCGACAAGGGCACGGGCGCCGTGGACGGTCAGCCGGCGCGCGACGAAGCGCAGATCGCCGACGCCTTCGCCGATACCGGCGCCAGCTTCGGCGGCGCGGCCGGCGGCGACCGCGGCGGCATCGGGCTGCGTACGCTGACCTCCAATCCGGAGCTGACGCAGTCGGTCACGCTGGCCGCGCAGCTGATCAAGGCACCGACCTTCCCCGAGGCCGTGGTCGCACGCGAGAAGGAACGGATGATCGCGGCGATCCGCGAGGGCGATACGCGCCCTGGCGTGATCGCCGACAAGCTGCTGTCCAAGGCCATCTACCCGAACCACCCGTACGGCATGTCGGCCACCGCCGAATCGGTGGCGTCGGTGACGCGCGCCGACCTGGAGCGCTTCTGGCGCGCCAACTACGCGGCCTCGCGCGCGGTCGTCACGCTGATCGGCGCGATCGATCGCCGCCAGGCCGAACAGATCGCCGAGCTGCTGACGCGCGGGCTGCCCAACGGCGCCGCGCCGCCGGAGATGCCGGCGGTAAAGATGGACATCGGCGCCAGCGTGCAGCGCGTCCCGCATCCCGCGCAGCAGGCCACGGTCGTGCTGGGCCAGCCGGCCATCGCGCGCGGCGACCCCGACTATTTCGCGCTGCTGGTCGGCAACTATGTGCTCGGCGGCGGCGGCTTCAGTTCGCGGCTGACCGAGGAGGTCCGCGAGAAGCGCGGCCTGACCTACGGCGTCGACAGCTATTTCGCGCCGTCCAAGCAGCCGGGACCGTTCGGCATCGGCCTGCAGACCAGCAAGGCGCAGACCGACGAGGCGCTCGCGCTGGTGCGGCAGGTGCTCAAGCGCTTCGTCGAGGAAGGGCCGACGCAGGCCGAGCTGAAGGCGGCCAAGGACAATCTGATCAACGGCTTCCCGCTGCGGATCGACAGCAACCGCAAGCTGCTGACCAACGTCGCGAATATCGGCTGGTACGGCCTGCCGCTGGATTATCTCGATACCTGGACCGCGCAGATCGCCAAGGTCGATCGCCAGCATGTCAGGCAGGCCTTCCAGCGGCATGTGCGCCCTGACGCGATGGCCACCGTGATCGTCGGCGGGCCTACCGGCGGCCCCGCCGGCGCGCCGACCGCGGCCGCTCGATGAGCCTGGCGGCGCCGGCCCGCGCCGCCGCTCCGGCGCCTGCCCGGGCTCGCCGCTCAGTGCGCTCCCGCGCATAGCGACCCGACGCGGCCTGCGCGCCGGCGCCAGGCAACGACGCGGCAGGCTCTACAATCACGGAATGAGTCCGCGTTCCCCCTCTCCGCAGCCCGCCGCCGGCGGGCGCTCCCAGACCGCGCCCCGTGGGCGCGTCCCCTCGTTCTCCCCCCGCCAGGCTCCCGCGCAGGTGCGCATCATCGGGGGGCGCTGGAAGCGCACGCCGCTACCGGTGCTCGATGCCGAGGGGCTGCGGCCCACGCCGGACCGCGTGCGGGAAACGCTGTTCAACTGGCTCGGCCAGGACCTGACCGGCCAGCGCTGCCTGGACCTGTTCGCCGGCTCCGGCGCGCTCGGCTTCGAGGCCGCCTCGCGCGGCGCCGCCCATGTCACGATGGTCGAGGCCAATCCGCGCGTGGCTCGGCAACTGCGCGACAACCAGAGCCGCCTCGGCGCGGAGCAGATCCAGATCGTCCAAGGTGATGCCTTCGCCATCGCGGCACAGATGCCGGCCGCCAGTTTCGACGTGGTCTTTCTTGACCCGCCGTTCGCCGAGGACTGGATCGGCCCAGCGCTGGCCCATGCCGAGCGGCTGACCCACGCGGCGGGGCTGGTCTATGTCGAATCGGAAAGCCCGTTGCATGGCGCCGATGCGCCGGTGCCCGCCTCGCTGGAAATCGTGCGCCACGCGCGTGCCGGCGCCGTGCATTTCCACCTGCTGCGCCATCGCGGCGCGGCCGACTGAATCGGGCGCTGGCGCTTCGCGCGCCAGTGCGCGATGATCGCCCAAGGCGCTCCCGCCCGCTCGGCTCGGCGGCTTTCAAGCCGCGCATTTAGGGGTACACTACGCCGCTGTCGCCAACGCTCGCCTGGCGGCATCGGCGCAAGCCGGCTGCAAAGCCGGTGCCGGTGCGGCTTGCCGGTTCACGGCAGCGGGCAGAACAAGGAGGAAGCATGGTCGTCGCGGTCTATCCCGGCACGTTCGATCCATTGACCCGGGGACACGAGGATCTGGTGCGCAGGGCGTCCAATATCTTCGATGAGCTGGTGGTCGGAGTCGCCCATAGCCCCAACAAGCGCCCCTTCTTTTCGCTGGAGGAGCGCATCGGCATCGCCAAGGAAGTGCTGGGCCACTATCCGAATGTGCGCGTCGACGGCTTTTCCGGCCTGCTGAAGGACTTCGTGCGCAAGAACAATGCGCGCGTCATCGTGCGTGGCCTGCGCGCCGTGTCGGACTTCGAGTACGAGTTCCAGATGGCCGGCATGAACCGCTATCTGCTGCCGGACGTCGAAACGATGTTCCTGACCCCGTCCGATCAATACCAGTTCATCTCCGGCACCTTCGTGCGCGAGATCGCGGTGCTGGGAGGCGACGTCAGCAAGTTCGTGTTCCCTTCGGTCGAGCGCTGGCTCAAGGAAAAGATCGGCAAGGGCGACTGAGTCCTCGATCGGCTGCCGCTACAAGCCGGGGCCGGCCCGGCGGGCCGGCCCGAAAACGCCTAGAATACGGGGTTCGGAACCGTCAGGACGCGGCCAGTCGGGCGCGGGCGGCTCCAGCGGCGCACCGCGCACAGTTGGCGCGGCGATGGCCGGACTGCAGAAGGAAATATCATGGCGCTGATGATCACCGACGATTGCATCAATTGCGACGTTTGTGAGCCCGAGTGCCCGAACGAAGCAATTTCGATGGGGCCCGAGATCTACGAAATCGACCCCAACAAATGCACCGAGTGCGTCGGCCATTTTGACGAGCCGCAATGCCAGCAGGTGTGTCCCGTCGCTTGCATCCCCCGCGATCCGAACCGAGTCGAGACACAGGAAGTGCTGATGCAGCGCTACCGCCTGCTGACGGCCGCCAAGCACGCCGCCTGACACAGCGTGCGCGACTAGGCCAGGCGCCGGCTGCATACCGGGCGCCGCAATAGAACCCCGCCAAAGACCATGGCGGGGTTTTTTTACGCCGGTCCGTTATCGACCGCGCACAATGCAACACCGCAGGGACCGAATGCAACCAAAAGTCGTCAGATCCCGCGCATTTGTTAAGCGGCAGCCATCGCCAACATGCGACTGTGCACGGCATTCCTACAGCTCGGGAGAGCGCCATGCCGCAAATCTGCACCGAGGGTTATCCAAGCCCGGCGTTGCCGGGTACCAGCACCTATGAAATGACGTCGTTCGGCCGGTTCGAGGGCCGACTTGGCGTGGATGGGTCGACAATTGCCTTGCGCAACAATCCGCAAGGCGTCATCGCAGGCATAGCCAAGGTTTTTTCCCGAACGGAGGCTCCGCGGCGCACCCCGGAAGCGGAGAACAAACACATCGCCGCTTTGCCGAAGGTGGCAACCGACAAGATTCTCGCTTACCTCGCCGACCCCTTTGAACGGGCAACGCTCGCCATGACATGCCGGCTCCTTTATCGGCAGCTCAAACCTTATTGGCCAGAATTCCAGTTGTTTCGCGATTTGATTGCGTCGAAAAAGAGCCTGGATTTTAGGTCGCAGTCGTCATGCATGAAGGATGTATCGCTATTGCTCAATTTCTTCACCGGGTACCGATGGAACCGCTGGCGTGCAAGGACGATATTCGAGGAGACGCTCAAGCGGCTCGGCAAAATGTACCCTCGTATCCCGGAACGAGTATTCCACGAGGTTTGGCCGTTGTTCCACAAGCTGACGGAAAGCACCAAGCTCGAGGTTCTGCACAGCGTATTCCAACACGCCTTTGCGCGTTCCCCCTATTGGGCCATCACCGTGCTGACCGAGTTTGCGCGCCGCGGAGCATGTGCAGGAGTTGGGGCAGACTTCCTCGACGCGCTGTTTCATTACGCAACGCCGCTTTTTCTTAACGCGGACACTGCGAAGGAAGCCGAGCCGCTGCTCGGTGCCATCGCACAGGCACAGAGGCTGGGTGGTGACAATTCCAGGGGACGGGATGAGGTGAGATGGAAGCGGATTCTCGAATTGGTTCCACCATCCACGTCCATCAAATCCGCCGCTGTACTTGGATTGGCCAATACTGCCGTCGTTATTCAACGGCGCTGGGAAAAGCACGGCAAAGATCCAAAGTGTGGTTTCCCGGCTGTAGAAATCATGCGGAATCGATTTAATGGATTTCCCCCGTCCACGGCGATCAGCGAATCCACAATTCCTATATATCCCTCCGAGGAGAGAGAGATAGATAACCGGCGCCTATTGCGGTACATGGCTACTCCGCGATATGCGGTAGATCGGGCCCGGAGGGATCGCCGGCACCAGGAAATCGTTGCCGCCATGTATGCGCGTCCCGAGGTTCCGTGGTGCGAAACCGCCGGTGGCGGTGGCTCTTGACATAAACAAGGCATCCCAACGGCGATGTGGCTTAACAGATGCCGGATAGTAGTTTGGGTCCGACAGAATGTTCGTCGTACCAAGCAGACTTAGGAGGAGACGATCCATGGGAAGCGTGCGCGGCCATGTTACCTATGTGAGCTGGCTTGCCGACCGGCGTGGAGTTTTGCCGGGAGAGCGGCGGGTGGCTTGTGCCAATACGGGTTTGTATTACGGCTGGAGCAGCATCGCTCTGTATAGAGTTGGCGCGTTCATAGATTCCATCACAGCCTTCTTCCGCGCAAATCCATCGTCGACGCTTCTTACCACTCGATTCGCCGCGGAGGGCACCAGGCATACCGTTTCCCAAGCTGGAATCGCGCTTGGAACCGTGGCATCGTTCGCCGAGATGATCATAACTTCGGTTGTGTTTGCGAGGCACGCTGACAGGCATCACCGCACCGGTCGGCAGGTCGACGACAACGGGGAGGGGCATGAGGCGTTTGCAAATTACATCCGGAGCCAGAAAGCCGACGTCCAGAAGGCGAAGCTAAGGGCTGGAACTGCAGGCGAAACTCTAGCGCCAGATACCGAGGTGCTCCATGCATATTCTGCCGACGGCGGCATTTTGGTCGTACAGCCTTCGAAAGGCGATCGGCTGAAGGGAAAGCCGACGCAGGAATTGGCGGTAAATTACCTGGAATATGAAACGGCGCAAATAGACCGTCGCGAGGCTGCCAATACTCTGAAGCACTCCTCCGTCATGTTCACGCGTGACGGCATCCTGCAAGGCGGTGGCGTCGGCTGCAATTTGGCGTTGCTTTGGGATAGCTTCAAGATTAGCGAGCTATTACACCTTGCGACGGTGCCGATCAACGCCACAGCGACTGCCATCTGCGGCTTTGCATTCAGCCTCGGGTGTGGCGCCCTCCATATCGTCGCGGGAGCGTTGCGATGGCATGACGGCCTGAAGAAGCTGTCCGCGGCGACCGGGGCGCTGAAGGCAATCAATGATGCCAAAGAGCGACTCAAGGATGCGAAGGAGCGCCAGCAAGCCGGGTTGGCGGAGGCGGGTCGGCTGGCAGAGTCTCTGCTCACGCATGCCGAACGCAACGAAGTTCGCGCTCAGGACGACGCCAACAACCAAATCCGCGTGGGCAAATGGCGGATCGCCTATGGCGCCACCGCGATGGCCGTCGGCGCGATTTCTTTGGCCTTGTTCCTGGTGGTAGGCGGGGTCTCGACCGGCGGTATTCTGTTCGGCATCATCGGCGGCCTGGCATTGGCCGGTTGGACCCTCTATGCCGGAATTCGGAATCGCAATTCCGCGAAATCCATCCAGGCGGCGATTGATAAGGACAACAATAACGCTGTTGCATCGGGAGAGGGCGGGCCGAAGGACAACGAGCTGCCATCGCTTGACGATGTCATCGACCAGGCGGTCCGAATGCTAGACAAGGACGGCGGGCATGATGCCAACGCGCGACGGCTGATCAAGCACACCTTGAAACAGATCGGTTTGACCCGGGAAGATCTTTGGCCACTGCGGTTTTGCTCTTTCGATCCGAGTGTCAAAGGCCCCATCGTCGAGGAACTGAAGATCAAAATCCGCAATCTCGTGGATGGCGATGGTATCCGGTGCGCTGTTGAAAAAGGGTTGCGGCGTCGCCCTGAATCGAAGCTCGCCGCGGAAGCCGAACCGGTCGCCTTAGTCGTTTGAACCGCTCGACGGCCGGGGCGTCGGCCCGCCACGGTTATCGGGCGGCAGGGTCGACCATCCAGCTATTATTTTGCCGAATGCAACTGCATCATCGCGCGTTCGGCTTCGCCTTTTGCCAGCAGCGACAGCGGCGCCACGCTGCGGTCGATGGCCTCGTCGATGGCCTGTTGCTCTTCCCGGCGCGGGGGCTTGAGCACGAAGTTGACGACCTCTTCCCGATCGCCGGCGCCGCCGGCATTGCGGGGATGGCCCACGCCGATGCGCAGCCGCCAATATTCCGGCGTCGACAGATGCGCGGAGATGTCCTTCAAACCGTTGTGTCCGCCGGAGCCACCGCCGCGCTTTAGCTTGACCGCGCCGGCCGGCAGGTCCATCTCGTCATGCGCGACCAGAATCTCGTCGGGCAGGATCTTGTAGAAGCGGGCCAGCGACACCACCGCCAATCCGGAGCGGTTCATGAAGGTCGATGGCTTCAGCAGCCAGATATCCTGGTCCCACAGGCGCGCGCGCGCCGCCAGCCCATGGAAGCGGCCTTCCACGCGCGGCGTGGCGCCGGCCATGCGGGCCAGCTGGTCGATCAGCCAGAAGCCGGCATTGTGCCGGGTGGCTTCGTATTCCGCCCCGGGATTGCCGAGGCCGACGATGAGCTTGATCATGGTGCTAACGGGTTCGGTGGCAGGCATGCACGGCGGCGGGCCGCGGCGCAGCAGGGAAGCATACGCGAAAAAAAACCGCCGGACGAACCGGCGGTCTTTCTGGCGGCGCCTGTCGATAACGACAGGGCCGCCGGGTCAGCCGAGGGCTGGCGCCGATCAGGCGGCCGGCGTCTCGCCTTCGCCTTCGCTGGCGGCTTCCGACACACCACCGGCCGGCAGGGCGACGGTCGCCACGGCGGGGTTGTCGTCGCCGTGCGTGATCGGGGTCACGCCCTGCGGCAGCTTCAGGTCCGACAGGTGAACGGTCTGGCCCAGTTCGACGGCGCCCATGTCCACCTCGATGAATTCCGGCAGGTCGCCCGGCAGGCACGACACTTCCAGTTCATTCAGGATGTGGTTGATGATGCCGTGGCCGAGCTTCACGCCAGGAGCGGTTTCCTGGTTCATGAAGTGCAGCGGCACCTTGACGTGGATCTTCTCGGTGGCCGACACGCGCTGGAAATCGACGTGCAGCACCAGCGGCTTGAACGGGTGCATCTGGAAGGCGCGCAGCAGTGCCTTCTCGGTCGTGCCGCCCACTTCCAGGTCGAGGATCGACGAGTGGAAGGCTTCCTTCTTCAGCGCGTGGAACAGCGCGTTGTGATCGAGCTCGATCATCTTCGGCTCGGCGGTGCCGCCGTAGATGATGCCGGGGGTCTTGCCGGCATTGCGCAGGCGGCGGCTCGCACCCGTACCCTGTACGCTACGCTCGAAAGCGATGACTTTCATGGTGGACTCCAAAAAGTAAGAGGGCTGCCCGCGACCAGACAGCCCGATGAATCGGCGCCAGGTACGGTGACCGGGCGCCTCTGCGCCGCATCGCCGCTTGCGAACAAGCCGGCGGACGCGACAAAGCCTTGAATTCTAACAGGAAGTTCAGGAATCGGCGAACAGCGACATGATCGAGTCGCCCTTGACGATCCGGGTGAACGTCTCGGCCAGCAGCGAGGCGGTCGACAGCTGGCGGATCTTGCCGGTCTGGCGTGCGTCGTCGCGCAGCGGAATGGTGTCGCAGACGACCACTTCGTCCAGCGCCGAGTCGGCGATGCGGGCGGCCGCGCCGCCGGACAGCACCGGGTGGGTACAGTAGGCGAACACCTTCTGCGCGCCGCGTTCCTTCAGCACCTGGGCCGCCTTGCACAGCGTACCGCCGGTGTCGATCATGTCGTCCATGATCACGCAGTTGCGGCCGTCGACTTCACCGATGATGTTCATCACCTCGGCCACATTGGCCTTGGGACGGCGCTTGTCGATGATGGCCAGGTCGCAGTTCAGCTGCTTGGCCAGCGCGCGGGCGCGCACCACGCCGCCCACGTCGGGCGAGACGACCAGCAGATCGCCGTAGTTCTTTTCGCGCAGATCGCCCAGCAGTACCGGCGAGGCGTAGATGTTGTCGACCGGGATATCGAAGAAGCCCTGGATCTGGTCGGCGTGCAGGTCCATCGTCAGCACGCGGTCGACACCGGCGACTTCCAGCATGTTGGCAACCACCTTGGCCGAGATCGCGACGCGCGCCGAGCGCGGGCGGCGGTCCTGGCGGGCATAGCCGAAGTAGGGCATGGCGGCGGTGATGCTGCGTGCCGAGGCGCGCTTGAGCGCGTCGACCATCACCATCAGTTCCATCAGGTTGTCATTGGTCGGCTGGCAGGTGGACTGCAGCACGATGACGTGCTTGCCGCGGACATTTTCCTGGATTTCGACCTGGACTTCGCCATCGGAGAATCGGCCCACCAGCGCCTTGCCCAGCGGGATGCCGAGGTGCTGCACGACAGCCTCCGCGAGTTTGGGGTTGGCGTTGCCGGTGAATACCATCAAGCCGTCGCTACTCATGAGGGGCACCTGTCTTGCTGCTGGGGGATGGTCGCCGGCGCTGCCGGCGACAGATTCTGCAGATCTGCGAGGAATGTAATGGCAGGGGAGGAAGGATTCGAACCCTCGAATGCCGGAATCAAAATCCGGTGCCTTAACCGACTTGGCGACTCCCCTACACAACCGGGACCGTTCTTCGTTGCGCCGACAGCCACAACGCCGAACGAAAACTTGCTATGCGAAAGCTGCGAGCGGATGGCGCGACAAACTTCTCACGCATCTGCCATCCCATTCGGATGGCAACCGATCGAGTACCTGTTGCGCAGTTTGCGCGTCAGTATAGCGTGCAAACACACAGGCACCGGAACCGGTCATCCTTGCCTCGGGGCTGAACTGTCTCAGCCAGACAAGGGCTCGGGCAACTTCGCCGAACTTCGCTGTCGCTATCGCTTCCAGGTCGTTGCGACCGAAACCGAATTTGTTTGTGCAAGCAGCGAAGTCCGCAATTATGGAGATGGGCGTATCCCTTGTCAAGCGTTCATCGGAAAAAATTGCTGCGGTCGGCACATGCTGGCGTGGATGGATGACCACGAACCAGCTGTCCGGCAGATCGACCGCGGTCAACTCCTCGCCGATTCCCTCGGCGAAGGCGTTCTGGCCGAACACGAAGAAGGGCACGTCGGCGCCCAGGCTCAGACCGATCCGCATCAACTGTTCGCGCCGCAAGCCCAGGCCCCACAGCCGGTTCAGCGCCAGCAGCGTGGTGGCGGCGTCGGAGGAGCCGCCACCGATGCCGCCGCCCATCGGCAGCAACTTGTCGAGCGCGATCTCGACCCCGTAGCGGGTTCCCGTGGCCGCCTGCAGCGCCTTCGCCGCGCGCACCACCAGATCACCGTCCGCCGGCACACCGGGGACGTCCGTCACACGAACGACCGCGCCGTCGTCGCGGCGTTCGAAATGCAGCGTGTCGCTCCAGTCGATCAGCTGGAACACGGTCTGCAGCATGTGATAGCCGTCTGGACGGCGGCCGGTCACATGCAGGAACAGGTTCAGCTTGGCCGGCGCGGGACAGTCGCGCAGTTGCGCGGGAGGCAGGGAGGCTGACATCGGACTGGGATGGAGCGGAGCGAGGATCGAGCGACGGGTACGTGCAGCGTGCGATCGGAGCGCGATCAGTGCGAAGCAGGGGCGTCGATCACCAGCTTGACCGACATCGGTCCACCGGCGCCATCGCGCGCCAGGTCGATCCGGCGCGGCAGCGTTTGCACGCCATCCGGCGCGGCCTGCCAGGCAGCGTAGCGCACGGTCCAGCCGTTCTGCGACAGCGTCTCGAGCCGGCCCTGGGCGTCGCGCGTGGCGCTGGCCGGGGCGCCGGGCGCGGGGCGGGCACGCAGCCAGTCGCGCATGCCGGCCACCGGCAGTGCGAAGCCCAGGCTCTGCTCGAGCAGTGCATCGACCTGCGGCGCGTTGCGCGGCGGTTCGTTGGGCAGGTCGAGCGTCGCGCCCGACGGCGTCGCGGTGACCACGGCGAGGGTCTGGCCGAGCGGCGAGATCAGGTCCAGCCGCACGTTGTCGCCCTGCTCGCGCCAATGGAAGCTGCCTTGCACGCCCTCGTCACGCCCATAGCGGACGTAATTGGCGGCGAAGCGCCCGGTCAGTTCGCTGGCGCGGGCACCGGCGGCGGCATCGAACTGGCGCGACGGCGTGACGCTGGCGCAGGCAGCGAGCCACAGCGGCGCGGACAGGCAAAGCAGGGTCAGGGTACGGCGGGATCGGTCCATGCGTAGAACGGAGATCGATGCCGGGTCACGGCGCGCGGTCGCGCGGCCGTGCCGGCGGCGGATGTCGATGGTTGGGCGATGAATGGCGACGGAGGCCGGCGGCCGTGCAACGCGCAAAAGCCGTCGACGCTATGGCACGCTACTGCGCCAGCCGCACGTTGTAGCGCCGCAGCGTCTCGACCAGCGTCTCGTTGTTCGGGTCGAGCTTGACGCCTTCCTCCCAGGTCTTGCGCGCCTCGTCGCGCTCGCCGAGCTGCCACAGCACCTCGCCCAGATGCGCGGCGATCTCGGCCTCGGGCGCCTTCGCATAAGCGTCGCGCAGCAGCTTGGCCGCGGGCTGCAGCTGCCCCAGGCGGAATTTGACCCAGCCCAGGCTATCCATGATGTAGGGATCGTCGGGCCCCAGTTCGGTGGCCTTCTCCAGCAGCTTCAGCGCTTCCTGCAGCCGGATGTTGCGATCGGCGAGCGAATAGCCCAGCGCGTTGTAGCCCTGCTTCTGGTCCGGCTGCAACGCGATGAACTGGCGCAGCCGGCGTTCCATGCTGTCGTAGCGCTTCTCGCGCTCGTCCAGCATTGCCAGCTCGTACAGCCATTCGGCGTTGTTGGGCTCGGCCTTGATGCGTTCGTCCAGCACCTTGCGCGCGCGGTCGTAGGCCTTGACTTCCATCAGCATGCCGACCTCGGCCTGGCGCACCGCCATCATCCGCTGCGCACGCTGATCGGGATCGGCGATGTCTTCGGCGTCGGCCAGCATGTCGCCGAAGATCGCCTGCGCATCGTCGAACCGGCCCATGCGGCCCAGCATCTGTGCGCGCTTGACCGATGCCGCGCCGACCATGCGCTGGTCCTCGATCCGGTCCAGCCACTGCACCGCGCCCGCGTAGTCCTTGCGCTCCTCGGCGATCTGCGCCAGATACTGGTACGCGACGTCGGGATTGGAACTCGGTGCCTTTTCGGCCAGCCGCAGGTATTCGTGCAGATAGCGCTCTGCCTCGTCGTAGCGCCGCGCCTGCAGTCCGGTCAGGCCAAGCGCCAGCGGCACGCGTGGATCGTCGGGCGCGACCTTGCGCAGCGCCTCGAATTCGCGCCGCGCGGCGTCCATCTCGTTGCGCTGCAGGTAGACCCGCGCCAGCGTGATGCGGCCGTTTACCGAAGCCGGGGCCTTGTCGAGAAAGCGCTTGAGGCCCGCGATGGCCTGCTCGGGGGCATTGTCGGCGCGCAGCTCGGCCGCCATCAGCGCCGCCGCTTCGTAGTCGGGACGCAGGCGCTGCGCTTCGTCGAGCTCGGCCAGGGCGCCAGGCACATCGCCGGCGGTCTCCTTGGCCCGCGCCAGTGCCAGCCGCGTCTCGGCCGACTGCATGTCGTTGGCGACCAGCCGCTGCAGCAATGCGGCGGCTCCGGCCGGATCGCTGGTGCGCGACAGTTGCTGCTGCAATTGCAGGATGGCCTCGGGCCGATGGCTCGGCGGCACGCCGTTCAGCTGCAGCGAAAGCAGCGGCTCGGCCTCCTCCCAGCGCGCGTTCAGCACCAGCAGGGTCGACAGTACTTGACGCGCGGCCGGCGAGGTCGGCGCCAGATCGGTCCACAGACGGGCGCCATCGAGGGCCTGCTGCGGGACGCGCGCATTGAAGGCGATTTCGGTGGCGCGCTGCGCGAAACGCGGATCGCGGGTCGAGCGGGCCAGTTCCACGTAGGTGCGATAGGCCGGGCCGGTCAGGCCCCGCTGCATCGAGATCTCGGCGGCCAGCACGCGATACATGATGTCGGCCGTCAGCGGCAGCTCGGGCAGCGGCATCTTGGGCGGCAGCGGCGTGGCCGGGGTCGGCTCGAGCTCGCCGTCGCTGCTCAACGTGAACATCGGCCGGTCGGGCTCGGCGCCGTCGGACTTTGCCTCCGCGCGTGCCGGATCGGCCTGGGCCGACCGGGCATCGCGCGCACTGGCGCAGCCGGTCAGCGCACTGGCGCCGACCACGGCCGCGACCAGCAATGGCAGCAGACGCCGGCCTGGCGCTGCGCCGCGCGCGCCGGTCGGCGCAGGCGGCTCGTCAAGCGGTACGTGGGGAGAGAGCAGAGCGAGGATGCGGTCCAGGCGGTCCGGCATGGTGGGACTCCGGCACGCGTCGTGCCATATGACAAGTTAGGGCCATTGTAACGTGCCGCTACAATGCCCGGCTGCGGGCACCATGGCGGACATGGGGTCTGCCGCTTGGAGTCGTGCGCAAAGGAGAGGTTCGATGCCGGAATTGCCCGAGGTCGAGGTGACCCGACGGGGACTGCTGCCGCATCTGGAGGGCAGCCGCATCGCCGGGGTGGCGGTGCGCCATCGCGGCCTGCGCTGGCCGGTGCCCGACGAGCTGGAGGCCTGCCTGCCCGGGCGGTTGATCCGGCGTGTCGAGCGGCGCGGCAAATATCTGCTGCTCGAATGCGTGCGCGAGGGGGACGCGACAGCTGGCGGCGTGGCCGGTGGCGTGGCTGGTGGTGAAGACGCCGGCTGGCTGCTGATCCACCTCGGCATGACCGGCACGCTGCGCGTATGGCACGAGCCGCCCGCGCCGGGCACGCACGACCATGTCGATCTGCTGCTGCACGACGCAGCCGGCCGGCCACTGACGCTGCGTTTCCGCGACCCGCGCCGTTTTGGTGCGGTGCTGTGGACCACGCTGCCGGAGGCGCTGCTGCCTACCCATCCGCTGCTGCGCAATCTGGGCATCGAGCCATTCGACCCTGCCTTCGACGGCGACTGGCTGTACCGCCATACGCGCGGGCGCAGCGCCGCGATCAAGACGGTGCTGCTGTCGGGCGATATCGTGGTCGGCGTCGGCAACATCTACTGCTCGGAGAGCCTGTTCCGCGCCGGCATCCGGCCGACCACCGCCGCAGGCCGTCTGTCGCGGGCGCGCTGCGAGAGGCTCGCCGCGGCGGTGCGCGAGACACTGGCGCTGGCGATCGAGCGCGGCGGCAGCACGCTGCGCGATTTCGTCGGCAGCGACGGGGCCAGCGGCTATTTCCAGCTCGACTGCCTGGTCTACGATCGTGCCGGCAAGCCTTGCCGGCACTGCGCCACGCCGGTCCGGCAGATCGTGCAGGGCCAGCGCTCTACCTTCTATTGCCCGCAATGCCAGCGTTGAGCGCAACGACGCGCCACCGCTGACCCGAAAAGACTGACGCCCCCCTCGCGACTCATCGATGCCTCGCCGTTCCACCACTCGAGCCACCACGCACTCCGCTGCCGCCCCTGATTCCGCCGCCAGCGCGGTGCCGTCCGATTTCGGCGCCCGCGTCGTGCAATGGCAGCGCCGGCACGGGCGCCACGATCTGCCCTGGCAGAACACCCGCGATCCGTACCGGATCTGGCTGTCGGAGATCATGCTGCAGCAGACCCAGGTCAGCGCGGTGATCGACTACTACCAGCGCTTTCTGGCGCGGCTGCCGACCGTGCAGGCGCTCGCCGACGCGCCGGCCGACGAGGTGATGGCGCTGTGGGCCGGGCTCGGCTACTACTCGCGGGCGCGCAATCTGCACCGCTGCGCAAAGCTGGTGGTCGAGCAGTACGGCGGCCATTTCCCGAGCGATCCGGCCCTGCTCGCCGAGCTGCCCGGCATCGGCCGCTCGACCGCGGCGGCGATTGCTGCGTTCAGCGCCGGCGTGCGCGCGCCGATTCTCGACGGCAACGTCAAGCGGGTCTTCGCGCGCTGCTTCGGCGTGCACGGCCATCCTGGCGAAAAGGCGATCGAGAACCGGATGTGGGCAATGGCCGAGGCCGCGCTGCCCGCGCCGGGCCCGCGCCAGTCCGATGACATGGTGGCGTACACGCAGGGGCTGATGGATCTTGGCGCGACTGTCTGCTCGCGCGGCAAGCCGGCCTGCCTGGACGATGCGGCGCGCTGTCCGCTGTCGGACCTGTGCGTGGCCCGCCGCGAGGGCCTGACGGCGGTGCTGCCGACGCCGAAGACGCGCGCGCCGGTGCCGGAGCGCAGTACGGTGATGGTGGTGGTGCGGCATGGCCGCGAGGTGCTGCTGCGGCTGCGCGCGGACAGCGGCATCTGGGGCGGGTTGTGGAGCCTGCCGGAACTGCCCGTGCCGGCGCTTCCGTTCGACGCCGAACAGGCCGAGGACGACGCGCTTGCATTCGGACGGGCGTTCGGCACCCCGGCCCGCGCCGCGATGGTCGGCGAGATGACGCATGTCTTCACCCATTTCCGGCTGCTGATCCGCGCGGTGCGCGTCGACATGGCTGCATTGGCGTTGCGCGATGCGGGTGAGGCAGGGGCAGCAGTGGACGCAGCGCAAGAGCAGTGGCGCTGGCTGTCGCTGGATCGGCTCGACGAACTCGGCATGCCGGCGCCGGTGCGCAAGCTGCTGGCCGGCGAGGTGGCGCCGCAATTGTTCTGAAGGTGTGATTCGCCCGCTGGAACCGGCCGCGGCGATGTGGCCACGTGCTACAGCCGCTACAACATGTGGTGCTGGCGCATGAAGCGATGAACGATCTCGATCCGCATGCCGGCGTCGGGCAGCGCCATCAGCATCTGTTTGGCCTTCATCGGCACCGGCAGCAGTTCGCATAGCCGATTGGCGACCCAGCTCGGATCCTCCCACTGCATCGGCTCGGCGAACGGCAGCTTGTGCGGCGGCGCGTGCAGAGAGGCGACGATCCGGCGCAGCGCGGCGAGGCATTCGCCCAGCAGTTCCAGCTTGCAGTCGATCACGTCGTCGGGCAGCAGCTCGGCGCGTGCGACCAGCAGGCCGTCGTCGCGGGTATGGTGTTCGAGGATGCGAAAGCGTTGCCTGCCCCGTGTCTCGATCAGCAGCACGCCAAGCTGCTCCATATTGCAGTCGACGATTTCGGCGAGACAGCCGACGGCTTCCGGCACGGTGGCGGCCCCTTCCTGCGCGACCTCGGTGCCGCTGGCGATCAGGCAGACGCCGAATGCCGCGTTGTCGCGCAGGCAATTGCGCACCATGTCGACGTAGCGGGACTCGAATACGCGCAGCGGCAGCCGGCCGCCGGGAAACAGCACGGTGTGGAGCGGAAACAGCGGCAGGCTGTCGACTTCGACGTGGAGCGGTGCCGCGTGATTGGACGCTGCGGAACTGGAAGACATGCGATCCCGAGAAGACTTTCGCTCACAGGGCGGGGGCAAGCATGTTGCGCCGCCGCCGGGATCCACCGCCTGGGTCGGCCGGATCAGCTGACCGGCACCAGCTCGCGGTGTCTGACCAGCACATTACCATGCGCGCGGAAGTAGTTGGCAAGTCTTTCCGCGATATAGACCGAGCGGTGCTGGCCGCCGGTGCAACCGATCGCCACCGTCAGATAGCTGCGGTTGTCGGCGACGAAGCTCGGCAGCCATTTCTCGACATAGGCGCGGATGTCCTCTGCCATCGCGAGCACCATCGGCTGACTCTGCAGGAAGTCGATCACCGGCGCATCGCGTCCGGTCAGCGGCCGCAGCTGCAGGTCGTAGTACGGATTGGGCAGCGAGCGCACGTCGAACACCATGTCGGCATCGCTGGGCACGCCGTGCTTGAAGCCGAACGACGTGAACAGCAGCGTCAGCTGCAGATTGTCGTCGCGGATGAAGTCCTTGATCCAGGCGCGCAGCGTATTCGTGCGCACATTGCTGGTGTCGATGCGGTGCGCCGATTCGGCCAGCGGACTCAGCAGTTCGCGTTCCATCTCGATCGCTTCGACCAGCGGGGTCTCGGTCGGTGCGGGCGCACCGCTCGCCCCGCCCGCCGCGAGCCGCACGGACAGCGGATGGCGCCGCCGCGTTTCCGAATAGCGCTGCACCAGCGAATCGGTATTGGCGGTCAGGAAGACCACGCGGACCTCGTGCTCGGCCGACAGGCTGCGCAGTGTCTCGGGCAGCCGCGCCAGCGATTCGCGGCTGCGGATATCGGTGGCGATGCCCAGATGCGTGTAGCCCTCGGCCGCGAGATAGCGGGCGAGTTCCGGGATGAACTGCGCTGGCAGGTTGTCGACGCAGTAGTAGCCTGCGTCTTCAAGCACGTTCAATGCAACCGATTTGCCGGAGCCGGAAATGCCGGTGATGAGGACGATGCGCATAACGCTTGAAGGATAGCATCGCGTGATGATTGCGTCATGACGGTCCGATGAAATCCGTGGTCCGGGATGGCGCGGCAAGCGGGAAAAGCGGCGAAAGCGTGCGAAAGCCGCGCAATGCACGCGCAGCGCGGCAAGAACGGCGAGAGCGGCGAGAGCGGCGAAACAGCAAAGAAAAAAGCGAACCGCCGGGTGCCGTGCGATTCGCCTTCATTGGCCTTGATGGGCCTGCTTGATCGGCCGTCCGCCCGCTCCGGGCACAACGGCCGACCGGTATGCCGTCACGCGGACAGGCACTCCTTCATGAACGCCTTGCGTTCGTCGCCCTTCTTGCCGCTCGCCTGCGCGTTGCAGGCCTTCATCTTTTGCTGCTGCGAGTTGCCGGCGGTAGCGGGCTTGGCGGACAGGCATTCCTTCATGAAGGCCTTGCGCTCGTCACCGGTCTTGCCTGCGGCCTGCGCATTGCACGTCTTCATCTTGCTCTGCTGGCTGTTGCCGGAGGCGGTCTGGGCAAAGGCGCCCGTGGCGACCAGCGGGCACAGCAGCACGCAGGTTGCGATCAGTGTCTTCATGCTGGAATCTCCTGACTGAGGATCGGGTCGCCAAGCGCAGGATGCGCAACGGCGCAGGCTGGGCGTGATGCCCATTACAGCACAAAACGCTGAAAACCCCAATCAGGTTGACGCTGCCGGCGTGTCGGGCACGCCGATGCGTCAATGCATGCTCGAGCAGACGCTCAGTGGGCGCTCCGGTCCAACGCTCAGAGCAGACGGCCCTGGCCGCGCGAGGCCGCGTCGGCCTGCATCGCGGCGCGCTGGCGATCCATGAAATCGCGCAGCGTGTCGATGCCGCGCAGCCGCAGGATGGTGTTGCGCACGGCGGCCTCGACCAGCACCGCGAGGTTGCGGCCGGCCGCAACCTGGATCTTCACCATGTGGATGGGCAGGCCGAGCACGTCGAGATATTGCGAATCGAGCGGCAGCCGTTCGAATTCGCCGTCGTTGCGGCGGACCAGCTGGACCACCAGCTTGAGCTTCATCTTCCGGCGCACCGCGGTTTCGCCGAAGATCGTCTTGATATCGAGCAGGCCCAGGCCGCGCACTTCCAGCAGGTTCTGCAGCAGCGGCGGGCAGCGACCCTCGACGAAATCGGGGCCAAGACGCACGAAATCGACCGCATCGTCGGCGACCAGGCCATGTCCGCGGGAGATCAGTTCCAGGCCGAGTTCGCTCTTGCCCAGGCCGGATTCGCCCATGATCAGCACGCCCATGCCGAGGATGTCGAGAAACACGCCGTGCATCGTGACCCGCGGCGCGGAAATGCGCGACAGATACAACCGCAGATGGTCGATTACCGCGGCCGACGACACCGGGGTCGTGAACAGCGGCGTCGACGAGCGGGTGCATCGCAGTTCGAGGTCGGGCGGCGGCTCCATGCCGTCGGCGACGACGAGGAAGGGTGGCTCCAGCAGGATCAGCTCACCCATCTGCCGCTTGCGCGTTTCGTCGTCGAGCCGCTGGTAGTAGGTGATCTCCGGCTTGCCCAGCACCTGGATCCGGTTCGGGTGGATCAGGTTCAAGTGGCCGACCAGGTCGGCCGCCGAGGTCGCCTCGCGTGCGAAGTCGAGGTCGAAGGCGCGATCGGCGCCCTCCAGCCCGGCCACCCAGGACAGTTTGAGGTCGGCTGCGTTGTCGTCGAAGATCGACTGGGAGGTGACGCCGGTGAGTTCCATGCGGGATGAGGCGGGGCGCTAAGGCGGTGGTATATGCGGTTGGCGCGGCTGTGCGCGCTTATGCCGGGAGGGTCAAGGATGCCATTGCACCAGCAACTGGTGAACCGCATCGGGCGTCGGCAAAGCGGCGAGGCCATCACGCATGTCGCGATCGGACAATAGCTGAGCGATTTCCGACAGGATTTCCAGATGTTGCTGCGTGGCCTGTTCCGGCACCAGCAGGAAGATCAGCAGCGAAACCGGCTTGCCGTCGGGCGATTCGAACGGGATCGGCTCGGCAAGCCGCATGAAGGCAGCCAGCGGCTGTTTCAGGCCCTTGATGCGGCCATGCGGGATTGCCACGCCGGCACCAAGCCCGGTCGAGCCAAGCGATTCGCGGGCAAACAGATTGTCGGTCACCGTGGCGCGCGCCACGCCATGGTTGTTTTCGAACAGCAAGCCGGCCTGTTCGAACACGCGTTTCTTGCTGGTGACGCTGACGTCGAGCGAGATATTGCCGGGCGGCAGCAGTTTGGCCAAACGGTTCATTTGAAATGCGCGGAATTCCTGAAACTGGCGCCGCCATGCGGTCCTTGCCGGCGTGGGCCGGTCTGCCGTTGCTGGGCGGTGCGTTCGTTGCCGCCGCTTCCCGACTATCAGCGTGCGGCACATTATAGTGCAGGGGGGCTCCCTGCCGTCCGATGCCGATCGCCCCGAGCGGCATTGCACAAGGAAACGGGGCGGGCATTCTCTATATGTATTGCACAGCATACACCGGGAAGCCTGCCAGACGGAACCCCATTCCGGTTTCATCCTATAGGCTGCGAAGGTCCCGTGCCGCGACGGGCGCAAAAAAGCCGTGCTCCTGGCACGGCTTCTTTCCTCACTTCAAGGCCGGCCGGCGTTGTGGCCGCGCCGAATCTTCAAGCTACTGCTGGGCCTGGTTCGCCACCAGGCTGCTGTGATACTTCAGCGATTCGCGGTCGTGGCTCTGCACCTTGTCCTTGTAGCGGATCACTTGCCGGTCCAGCTTGTCGACCAGCATGTCGATCGCCGCATAGAGATCTTCGTGGTGCGCCTCGACAAAGATGTCCTTGCCCTTCAGATGCACATTGATTTCCGCGCGTTGCCGGCGATCCTTTTCCTTTTGATTGTCGACCGATAGCAGCACGCTGACGTCAATAACCTGATCGAAATGCCTGAGGATTCGCTCCAGTTTCGTTTCCACGTACTCACGCAGCGACGGCGTGATGTCCAAGTGGTGTCCACTGATCTTGAAGTTCATAGCGCTTCTCCTTCTGAAAGAGCCGCACCAGGCAGGCGATGCGACTCGGCTACAAAGACTTGCGAAGGTTCACGGCCGGGATCTTCAAGGCTTCACGATATTTGGCGACGGTACGTCGCGCCACGACGAAGCCTTGTTCCCCCAGCAGTTCGGCAATCCGGCTGTCGGACAACGGGTTTCTGGGGTCTTCGGCTCCTATCAGCTGCTTGATCAGCGCACGGATTGCGGTGGAAGACGCGGCACCGCCGGTCTCGGTCGATACATGGCTGCCGAAGAAATATTTCAGCTCGAATGTCCCCATCGGGGTGGCCATGTACTTGTTGGTCGTCACACGAGAAATAGTCGACTCGTGTAGACCCAGTGTATCGGCTATCTCCCGCAAAACCAAGGGGCGCATCGCAATTTCGCCGTGCGTAAAGAAATTCTTTTGCCGCTCCACGATGGCTTGTGCGACGCGCAAAATGGTGTCGAAACGCTGCTGGATATTCTTGATGAGCCAGCGCGCCTCCTGCAGTTTCTGCTGCAATCCCGCGGCGCCGGTATCGCCTTTCGCGCCGCGCAAGATTTGCGCATACATATCGTTGATGCGTAGCCGTGGCATCACATCGGGATTGAGCTGCGCGATCCAGTTGTGGCCGCTCTTGCGCACGAATACGTCGGGCACCACGAAGTCCGCTTCCGGCCGGCTGTAGGCGTGGCCAGGATACGGCGCGAGCGAGCGGATCAGCTCGTGCGCGGCCTTCAACTGCATGTCGTCGACCTGCAGGGCCTTCTTCAGCCGTGTGTAGTCGCGCGCGGCCAGCAGTTCGAGATGGTGGCGGACGATGGTCATCGCCAGGTCGCGCTGCGGATGTTCGATGCGGCGCAGTTGCAGCGACAGGCATTCTGCTGCGTTGCGTGCGCCGACCCCGGGCGGATCGAAGCTTTGCAGCAGCGTCAGCATCGCATGCACTTCGTCCAGTTCGAACTCGAGCTCTTCCGGCAATTCGGACAGGATTTCCTCGAGCGACGCGCTTAGATAACCGTCGTCGTCGAGCGATTCGATCAGGAAAATCGCCAGGCCCTTGTCGCGCGTCGAGATTTTCAGCGGAGCCAATTGCTCCATCAGATATTCGCGCAGCGTGGGCTCGGCGTCGCGCAATTGCAGCGGCGTTTTTTCGTCCTCATCGCTTTGCGGACGGCGGGCGAAGTCGTCCAGGCTCCAGTCGCCGCCATAATCGTCGCCCGCGCCGTCGGCATAGCCATCGTCGGCCGCGGCGGCACCGTCCGCGCGCGAGTCCGCGGGCGCCGCCGGTTCGGCGGGCGGGGTCGTGGTGGCGGTCTGCACGTTGACCGACCCGTCGGCGGCGACGCGCAGCGGGCTTTCGATCCAGTCGTGTTCGCGTTCGAGCAGCGGATTCTCGGTCAGCGCCTGCTCGACTTCCTGTTGCAGTTCCAGCGTGGACAACTGCAACAGCCGGATCGACTGCTGCAGCTGCGGCGTCAGGGCCAGATGCTGGGAGAGGCGTAGCTGTAGCGACGGTTTCATGCGGCCTATTTTATGCGCAACTTCGGCCGCGATGGAACGGAATTTGCTATCGGAAGTTTCGATTGCGTGGGCAGAAGCGATTGCCTGATGGATCACCAGAGCATGATCGTGGCATCGCTTGCCGGCGTACGAAGCCGCTGCCTCGCAGGGCGGGGCAGCCGCGTGTCGTGCCGCCCCGGGTCAAGCAATTACATGCGGAAGTTTTCGCCCAGGTAAACGCGCCGCACCGATTCGTTGGCAATGATTTCCTTGGGCTCGCCTGCCGCCAGCACCGCGCCCTCGCTGATGATGTAGGCGTGGTCGCAGATGCCCAGCGTCTCACGCACGTTGTGGTCGGTGATCAGCACGCCGATATTGCGCGCCTTCAGGAAGCTGACGATGCGCTGGATCTCGCCGACGGCGATCGGATCGACGCCGGCGAACGGTTCGTCCAGCAGGATGAAGCGCGGCGCCGAGGCCAGCGCCCGCGCGATCTCGACGCGCCGGCGCTCGCCGCCGGACAGCGACAGCGCAGGATTGTTGCGCAGGTGGGCGATCTGCAGATCGTCGAGCAGGCTGTCGAGCCGGCGCTCGATCTCGGCCGCGGATAACGCCTTGCCGTTGTCGCGCTGCAGTTCCAGCACCGCGCGGATGTTCTGCTCGACATTGAGCTTGCGGAACACCGACGCTTCCTGCGGCAGGTACGACAGGCCCATGCGCGCGCGCTCGTGGATCGGCAGGCCGCTGATGTGCTGGCCATCGAGCACGATGTCGCCTTCGTCGAGCGCGACCAGGCCCACGATCATGTAGAACGACGTGGTCTTGCCCGCGCCGTTGGGGCCAAGCAGGCCGACCACCTCGCCGCTCTTGACGTCGAGCGACACGTCCTTGACCACGGTGCGCGAGCCGTAGCGCTTCTTCAGATGGCGCACCACCAGATTGCTGGTGACGGGCATCGTGCCGGCGCCAGCGCCGGCTGCGGTGTTGGCGTTGGCGGCGGGAGCGGTGGCGGTAGCGGTGTCGGCAACGGACATGTGGGCAATCCTTTGATACTGCTTAATGCGAACGTGCTGCGAAGGTGCGGCGAAGCGTGCCGGGCGGCACGGGGTCAGGCACCGAGGCAGGCCGGAGTCAGGGTTTGGCCGTCGGCGAGCCCTTCAGGTCCACCCCGGCACCGCTGCCGCCGGTCCCCTGGCTCTGGCGCGGCGACAGCACGGCGCGCACGCGGCCGGACGGGTTCGCCGGCGCCGCGTTGCCGCTGCCGCCGGCCGCGGTGTAGAACTCGTTGCGGCTGTCGTAGGTCAGCACCGCGCCGCGAATCTCGTCGACGATCTTGGCGCCGGCCAGGCGCGCCATGCGCGCATTGCCGATCAGCTTGGCCACTTCCTGCTTGCCGTCGTATTCGATGCGGTCGCCCCAGCCGTCGATGTACTCGTCGACGTTGTCGCGCTTCTGCCGGATGTAGGCCTGCTTGCCGCCCTTCGAGGTCGCCACCGCGTACTGGTAGCCCTCGGGGTCGGTGCGGACCTCGGCGGCATCGGACTTCAGTACCATGGTTCCCTTGGTCAGCACCACGTTGCCGGTCAGCGTATAGATCTGCTTGACGTCGTCGTAGCTGGCGTTGTCGGCCTCGAGCACCAGCGGCTTGTCGCGGTCGGCGCGTTCGGCGAGCGCCGGCAGGGCCAGCGTCATGCCGGCGGCGAAGGCGAGCAGCACGGCGGTGGCGCGGCGGCGGGTCCAGGTCGTCAGGGTCAGGGTCATGTTGGCCACGATGGCGTTGATTGGCGTTGTCCGGGAGGGAACGTTCGAGGGGTGCGCCCCTGGCGCGCGGGCGCGATGCGTCATGGTTTCGCGCTGCCGCCGCCGCGCGGCGCCATCACGATGGTGCCGCGCACATTGCCGAGCAGATTGACCTCGCGCGTGACATTGTTGAAGACCAGGCCGTTGGCGGTCATCACCGACGGGCCGCGCGTCAGCTTGACCGGCTTGTCGGTCTTGACGATGTCGTCGTTGATCAGGATCTGGAAGTAGCTCGACGTCGCGCTCATCTGCGGGTCCTGCGACGGATCGGCGCCCTGCACGCGAACGATATGGGCATTGCCGAACAGGTCGATCACGCTCGCGTCGGCGTTCATCTTGCCGAGGTCGGCGGTGCCGGTCACCGGCGGCCGATCCGGCTCGTAGGCTCGCATCGCCGGCCGCGTGACCTCGTAGGTCTGGTCGTCCTCGTAATGGATCATCCGCTCGCCGGTGAAGCGCATCTTGGTGCTGCCGTCCTCGGCCAGTTCGGTCGCGGTGAAGCGCTCCATCCAGTAGTCGGGCACGTGGCGCTTCTGGCGTTCGGTATCGCTGACCTCGCGCGGCGTATTGACCTGCACCAGCCAGAAGGTACTGCCGGCAACCAGCGCCATCAGCAGCAGCGGCATCAGCCGCAGCGCGAGCCGGGACAGGGAAGGAAACAGATCCCGCATGGCGTGCGTCAGATGACCTTGGCCCGGGTCAGGTCATGGATATGCAGCGCGCCGACCAGGCGCTGGTCGGCGTCGACCACCAGCAGCTGGTTGATGCGGTTCGCTTCCATGATCTGCACCGCCTCGACCGCGAGCTGGTCCGGTCCGACCGTGAACGGGTTGGCATGCATGACCTCGCCGATCGGCACCGTCTTCCAGTCGCGCGGCGTTTCCAGCAGCCGGCGCAGGTCGCCGTCGGTGAAGACGCCGATCGCGCGGCCGTCGGCGTCGACGATCGCGGTCATGGCCATGCCCTTGCGGGTGATTTCCATCAGCGCCTGCGCCAGCGGCGTGCTTTCACGGACTTCGGGCACCGCATTGCCGGTGCGCATCACGTCCCGCACATGGGTCAGCAGCTTGCGCCCCAGGGCACCGCCGGGGTGCGAGCGTGCGAAATCCTCTTCGCCGAAGCCGCGCGCATCGAGCACCGCTACCGCCAGCGCATCGCCCAGCGCCAGCGCCGCCGTGGTGCTGGCGGTCGGGGCCAGGTTCAGCGGGCAGGCTTCCTTGTCGACGCGGGCGTCCAGATGGGCGTCGGCCAGTTGCGCCAGGTTCGACTCGATATTGCCGGTCACCGAGATCAGCTTGGCGCCGATGCGCTTGACGATCGGCACGATCGACAGCAGTTCGGAGGTCTCGCCGGAGTTGGAGAAGGCGATCAGCACGTCGTCGCGCGTGATCATGCCGAGGTCGCCGTGCGAAGCCTCGGCAGGATGGACGAAGAAGGCGGGCGTCCCGGTCGAGGCCAGCGTGGCGGCGACCTTGCGGCCGATATGGCCGGACTTGCCGATGCCGGAAACGACCACGCGGCCCGAGCACTCCAGCACCAGCCGCACCGCCCGCGCGAAGTCCGGCGTCAGCCGCGACGACAACGCGGCGACCGCATCGGCTTCGATTTGCAGGGTATGGCGTGCGAGCTCGAGTGCTCTTTCCGCATTGAAATTGGCTATCATGGCGACGAAGTATACCAATGAATGCGATGGCGCCCGGGCCGGTGGCAGCGCGTCCGGCGCGGCGTCGGCCTTCGCGTTCGGGTCCCGTCTCCGCCGGCCGGCCGCCCCCTGACGAAACACTGCCGGGCCGGGCAGGTCCGTTCCTGGTCCACCGCTTGCATTACTGCCCGCAACCGCTGCACTGCCGCACCGCAATCTGCACCACCGCCCGCACCACCGCTCGCACCATCGCTCGCACCAACACCGGCCCGCCCGAATGCATTCTCCGCTGGACTTGACCCTTGTGCTGCTGGCCGCCGCCGTGCTTGGCGTGGTCGCCTTCCGCATGCTGCAGCTGCCGCCGATGCTCGGCTATCTGGCGGTCGGCATCCTGATCGGGCCCCACGCGCTGGGTTTGGCCAGCGATTCCGGCCAGACCAAGTACCTTGCCGAGTTCGGCGTGGTCTTTTTGATGTTCTCGATCGGGCTGGAGTTCAATCTGGCCAAGCTGCGCTCGATGCGCCGGCTGGTGTTCGGCCTCGGCGGCAGCCAGGTGGTGCTGACCATGCTGGCGGTGGCGCCGGTCGGCTGGCTGTTCAGCGCGGTGTTCGACCTGACCTGGCAGGCGTCGATTGCGCTGGGCGGCGCGCTGGCAATGTCGTCGACCGCGATCGTCTCCAAGATGCTGTCCGAACGGCTGGAGCTCGAGACCGAGCACGGCCGCAATATCTTCAGCGTGCTGCTGTTCCAGGATCTGGCGGTGGTGCCGCTGCTGATCGTGATCCCCGCGCTGTCGCGCGACCCGGGCGAACTGCCGATGGCGCTGGCGCTGGCCATCGTCAAGATCGTGGTAGCGCTGACGCTGATCTTCGTGCTGGGCAAGCGCGTGGTCAGCCGCTGGTTCCACGTGGTGGCCGCGCGCCGCTCGCAGGAACTGTTCATGCTGAACCTGCTGCTGGTCACGCTGGGCATGGCGGCCCTGACCGAGCGGCTGGGCCTGTCGATGGCGCTCGGCGCCTTCATGGCCGGCATGCTGATCGCGGAAACGCCATACCGGCATCAGGTCGAGGAAGACATCAAGCCGTTCCGCGACGTGCTGCTCGGGCTGTTCTTCGTCACCATCGGCATGCTGCTCAATGTCCGCGTGGTGATCGACAACCTGTGGCTGGTACTGACGCTGCTGATCGTGCCGGTGCTGTTCAAGTTCGTGCTGATCGCCGGGCTGGCGCGGCTGTTCGGCTCGCGTCCCGGCGTGGCGATCCGCACCGGCCTGGGGCTGGCACAGGCCGGCGAGTTCGGCTTCGTGCTGCTGAACCAGATCGACGGGCTGGGCCTGGTCGATCCGGTGCTGACGCAGGTGATCCTGGCGTCGATGCTGCTGTCGATGCTGGTGGCGCCGTTCCTGATCCAGTACAGCGATGCGATTGCAATGCGCTTTGCCGCCAACGAATGGCTGCTGCAGTCGCTGAACATGACCCGCATCGCCGCGCAGAGCCTGCAGACCGAGAAACACGCGATCATCTGCGGCTACGGCCGCAGCGGCCAGAACCTGGCGCGCATGCTCGAGCGCGAGGGCATCGGCTATGTCGCGCTGGACCTGGATCCGGACCGCGTGCGCGAGGCCGCGGCGGCCGGCGATACGGTGGTCTACGGCGACGCGGGGCGGCGCGAGGCGCTGATCGCCGCCGGCATCCATCGCGCCGCGGCGGTGATCATCACCTATGCCAACACGCCGTCGGCGCTGAAGGTGCTGCACCATGTGCACGAGCTCGAGCCGGCATTGCCGGTGATCGTGCGCACGGTCGACGATTCGGAGCTGGAAGCGCTGCAGCGCGCCGGCGCGACCGAGGTCGTGCCCGAGATCATCGAGGGCAGCCTGATGCTGGCCTCGCATGCGCTGGTGCTGCTGGGCGTACCGATGCGGCGCGTGGTGCGCGGCGTGCAGCAGGCCCGCGATGCGCGCTACAGCCTGCTGCGCGGCTACTTCCACGGCCGCGACGACGAGGAGGACATGATCGAGCGCGACTCGGTGCGGCTGCATTCGCTGTCGCTGGGGCCGGACGCGACCGCGGTCGGCCGCCGCCTCGGCACGCTGGGGCTCGAGCATATCGGCGTCGAGGTCACCGCCGTGCGGCGGCGCGGCATCCGTGCCTTCGATCCGCAGCCCGATACCGTGCTCGAACCCGGCGACATCCTGGTGCTGCGCGGCACGCCCGAGGCGCTCGAGGCGGCCGAGCAGCGGATCACCGAGCGCTGACGCAGCCGCTATCCTAGATGACTGGCGCTTCAGCCAACCCCTTCATCCGTTGTTTCCGACCATGCCCGCTCCCACCATCCAGTCCCCGCCGCTGGGCGACGTGACCACCTATCTGCGCGACCGCATCCGCACCGTGCCCGACTGGCCGCAGCCCGGCGTGATGTTTCGCGACATCACGCCGCTGCTGCAGGACCCGAAGACGCTGCGCGTGCTGATCGACGTATTCGTGCACCGCTACATGGACGCCGGCCTCGACATGGTGGCCGGCATCGATGCCCGCGGCTTCATCCTCGGCGCGATCGTCGCCTACGAGCTGAACCTGGGCTTCGTGCCGATCCGCAAGAAGGGCAAGCTGCCATTCCAGACCGTGGCCGAGGAATACGAGCTCGAATACGGCAGCGCCACCGTCGAGATCCACGCCGATGCCTGCAAGCCCGGCGACCGCGTGCTGCTGATCGACGACCTGATCGCCACCGGCGGCACCATGATGGCTGGACGCCGGCTGCTCGAGCGGCTCGGCGCCACCGTGGTGGAAGGCGCAGCGATCGTCGACCTGCCCGAGCTCGGCGGCTCGCGCCATCTGCTCGACAGCGGCCTGCCGCTCTTTACCGTGTGCCGATTCGAGGGCCACTGAACGTCCTTCGCGCAAAAACCGCAACGCCGCCCAGCGTTGCGAAGCGCACCATCGCCGGCGCCCCGCGTTGCCCTCGTCCGCAGCGCGGGCGCATAATGGCCGTTCATTCACAACAAGGGCCGGGCGGCCCCTGCCTCTGACCGCCGCACCGGCCGCAATGGGTGCCACACCATGGGCGTTCTGCTTCATCTGCTCTCCGGGGTCGCGCTGCTGGTCTGGGGCACGAATATCGTCAAGGTCGGTATTCTGCGCGTCTACGGCGCGAACCTGCGCCACGTGCTCTCCGCCAGCGTTGCCAATCGCTTCACCGCCTTCGCCGCCGGCCTCGGCGTGACCGGCCTGGTGCAAAGCAGCAATGCGACCGCCGTCATCGTCAGCTCCTTCGTCAGCCAGGGCCTGATCGCGGTCGCGCCCGCGCTGGCCATCATGCTCGGTGCCAACGTCGGCACCGCGATGATGGTGCAGGTGTTCTCGCTGGACCTGTCGTGGCTGTCGCCGCTGCTGATCTTCATCGGCGTGATCGCGCATCTGAGCTGGAAGGGCAGCAGACCGGGCCACGTCGGCCGCGTGCTGATCGGCCTGGGGCTGATCACGCTGGCGCTGGAGCTGATCTCCAATGCGACCCGTCCGGTGGTCGAGGCCGCCGGCGTCAAGGTGCTGTTCGCCAGCCTGACCGGCGACACCGCGCTCGACATGCTGGTCGGCGCCTTCCTGACCGTGCTGTCCTATTCCAGCCTGGCCGTGGTGCTGTTCTGCGGCGCGCTGGCCTCGGCGGGCGTGGTGTCCATCCCCGTCGCGCTGGCGCTGGTGCTCGGGGCCAACCTCGGTTCCGGCATTTCGGCGTTCCTGACGACCTCAGGCAACAACCAGCCCGGCAAACGGGTGACGCTGGGCAATCTGCTGTCGCGCCTGCTCGGCTGCGTGGTGGCGCTGCCGCTGCTGGACGAGGCGCAGACGCTGCTGCGCGCGCTCGATGCGGACCCGCAGCGGCTGATCGTCAATTTCCACCTGCTGTTCAACGTGGTGCTGGCGGTCGCGCTGATCGGGCTGACCGCGCCGCTGGCGCGGTTGTGCGAAGCGATATTGCCGGGCCGCAACACCGGCGAGAGCCAGGTCACGCCGCGCCACCTCGATCCGGCCGCGCTGTCCACGCCGACGCTGGCGCTGGCCAATGCCGCGCGCGAGGTGCTGCGCATCGGCGACCGCGTCGAGCAGATGCTCGACAACATGCTGCGCGTGCTGCGGACCAACGACGCCAAGCTGGCCGCCGCCACCTGCCGCATCGACGACGAGATCGACGATCTCTATACCGCGATCAAGCTGTACCTGACGCGCATCAGCGTCGAGGCGCTCGACGAGCGCGACGGCCGCCGCTGGACCGAGATCATCTCGCTCAATATCAATCTGGAGCATGCGGCCGACATCATCGAGCGGATCCTGCTCGATGCGCGCGACAAGAAGATCGCCCACAACCTGGTGTTCTCGGAAGCCGGCATGCAGGAGATCACCGAGATGCATGCGCGGCTGATCAGCAATCTGCGGCTGGGGCTGTCGGTGTTCCTGAACGGCGACCTGAAGAGCGCCCGGCAGCTGATGCGCGAGAAGGCGACCTTCCGCGAACTGGAGCGCAAGTATTCGCATACCCACCTGCGCCGCGTCGCCACGCAGACCATCGAGAGCATCGACACCAGCTCGCTGCACCTGGACGTGATCAGCGACCTGAAGCGGCTGAACTCGCTGTTCTGCGCGACCGCCTATCCGGTGCTGGAAGAGGCCGGGGCGCTCGATCGCAGCCGCCTGCGCGAAGACGACGGCCAGCAGGACGAGGGCGCCGCTGCGCCCGCGGCCGCCGGTGGCGCACCTGCCCAGGCGCGCGCCGCGCGGGTGCACGCCGACGAGGGCAGGGCGCCTCCGCGCGTCAGCGGCGCCTGACCCGTGCCCGGGCCTGCGCCGGGGCCTGTTCCACCGGGCGCTTCAGCAACGGCGCCAGATACTTGCCGGTGAAGCTCGCCTTGCTGGCGGCGATGTCCTCCGGCGTGCCGCGCGCGATGATCTGCCCGCCGCCGGCCCCGCCCTCGGGGCCCAGGTCCAGCACCCAGTCCGCGGTCTTGATCACATCGAGGTTGTGTTCGATGATGACCACGGTATTGCCCTGGTCGCGCAGCTTGTGGATGACCTTGAGCAGCAGCGCGATATCGTGGAAGTGCAGGCCGGTGGTCGGCTCGTCGAGGATGTACAGCGTGCGGCCGGTATCGCGCTTGGACAGCTCCAGCGACAGCTTGACCCGCTGCGCCTCGCCGCCCGACAGCGTGGTCGCGGCCTGGCCCAGCCGGATATAGCCCAGCCCCACATCGAGCAGCGTCTGCAGCTTGCGCCGCACCACCGGCACCGCGCTGAAGAACTCGTGCGCCTGCTCGACCGTCAGCTCCAGCACCTCCGAGATGTTCCTGCCCTTGTACAGCACCTCCAGCGTCTCGCGGTTGTAGCGCTTGCCGTGGCAGACGTCGCAGGGCACGTAGACATCGGGCAGGAAGTGCATCTCGACCTTGAGCACGCCGTCGCCCTGGCAGGCCTCGCAGCGTCCGCCCTTGACGTTGAACGAGAAGCGGCCCGGATCGTAGCCGCGCTCCTTCGCCGACGGCACGCCGGCGAACAGCTCGCGGATCGGCGTGAACAGGCCCGTATAGGTGGCCGGGTTCGAACGCGGCGTGCGGCCGATCGGGCTCTGGTCGACGTTGATGACCTTGTCGAAGTGCTCGAGCCCGTCGATGCGGTCGTGCGGCGCCGGTTCCGGCGTCGAGCCGTACAGATGGCGCGCCACCGCCGGATACAGCGTGTCGTTGATCAGCGTCGACTTGCCCGAGCCCGAGACGCCGGTCACGCAGGTCAGCAGGCCGACCGGAATCTCGGCGTTGACCTGCTTCAGGTTGTTGCCGCTGGCGTTCAGGATCCGCAGCATCCGTTCCGGATCGGGCGGCGTGCGCGTAGCCGGCACCTCGATGCTGAGTTCGCCCGACAGGTACTGGCCGGTCAGCGAGGCCGGCGAGGCCTCGATCTGCGGCGGCGTGCCCTCGGCGACGATCTGGCCGCCATGCACGCCCGCGCCCGGGCCGATGTCGACCACATAGTCGCTGGCGCGGATCATGTCCTCGTCGTGCTCGACCACCAGCACCGAATTGCCGATGTCGCGCAGATGCTTGAGCGTGCCGATCAGCCGGTCGTTGTCGCGCTGGTGCAGGCCGATCGACGGCTCGTCGAGCACGTACATCACGCCGGTCAGCCCCGAGCCGATCTGCGAGGCCAGGCGGATGCGCTGCGCCTCGCCGCCCGACAGCGTGTCCGCGCTGCGCTCCAGCGACAGATAGTCGAGACCGACGTTGTTCAGGAAGTTCAGCCGCGCCGAGATCTCGCGCACGATCTTGTCGGCGATCTCGCGCTTGGCGCCCTGCAGCTGCAGCGTCAGGAACCAGGTCAGCGCGTCGCGCAGCGGCCAGCCGCTGATCTCGAAGATCGCGCGCGCCTGTTCGCCGTCGCCGACCTTGACGTGGCGGGCCTCGGTGCGCAGGCGCGTGCCGTGGCAGGCGGGGCAGGGCTGGTTGTTCTGGTACTTGGCCAGTTCCTCGCGCACCGCGACCGAGTCGGTCTCGCGGTAGCGGCGCTCCAGATTGGGGATGATCCCTTCGAACACGTGCGAGCGCGTGGTGGTGCGGCCGCGTTCGTTCATGTAGGTGAACGGGATCTCGGTCTCGCCCGAGCCGTGCAGCACCACCTGCTGCACCTCGGCCGGCAGGTCCTCGAAGGCGGCGTCCAGGTCGAAGTCGTAGAACGCCGCCAGGCTCTGCAGCATCTGGAAATAGAACTGGTTGCGGCGGTCCCAGCCCTTGATCGCGCCCGAGGCCAGCGACAGGTTGGGGAAGGCCACCACCCGCTTCGGATCGAAGAACGTGATCTGGCCCAGGCCGTCGCAGCTCGGGCAGGCGCCCATCGGGTTGTTGAACGAGAACAGCCGCGGCTCGAGCTCGGGCAACGAGTACGAGCAGATCGGGCAGGCGAACTTCGAGCTGAACAGATGCTCGGCGCCGCTGTCCAGCTCCAGCGCGATCGCGCGGCCGTCGGCCAGCCGCAGCGCGGTCTCGAACGATTCGGCCAGCCGCTGCTTGATGTCCGGCCGCACCTTGACGCGGTCGACCACCACTTCGATGCTGTGCTTCTCGGTCTTCTTCAGCTTGGGCAGCGCGTCGACCTCGTAGACCTTGGCCTGCGCCTCGTGCGCGGCGCCGCCGCCCGATCGGATGCGGAAACGGACGAAGCCCTGCGCCTGCATCGTGTCGAACAGGTCGGTGTGCTCGCCCTTGCGGTCGGCCACCACCGGCGCCAGGATCATCAACTTGGTGTCCTCGGGCAGCGCCAGCACCGCGTCGACCATCTGCGACACGCTCTGGGCCTGCAGCGGCAGGTCGTGGTTCGGGCAGTACGGCGTGCCGGCGCGCGCGTACAGCAGGCGCAGGTAGTCGTGGATCTCGGTGACGGTGCCGACCGTCGAGCGCGGGTTGTGGCTGGTTGCCTTCTGCTCGATCGAGATCGCCGGCGACAGGCCTTCGATCAGGTCGACGTCCGGCTTCTCCATCAGCTGCAGGAACTGGCGCGCGTAGGCCGACAGCGATTCGACGTAGCGGCGCTGGCCTTCTGCGTACAGCGTGTCGAAGGCGAGCGAGGACTTGCCCGATCCCGACAGGCCGGTGATCACGATCAGCTTGTTGCGCGGCAGATCGAGATTGATGTTCTTCAAATTGTGGGTACGGGCCCCACGGATTCTGATTTCTTCCATATACCGTTTGTCTTCGCCAGGCGGGGCCGCCAGTCGGGGTCGACAGGCCGGTCTCACGGAGCGCCCGCGCCATGGCCGGCTGCGGGCGTACGCTCAAGCAGGAAGCAGGCCGGGGCCTTGGCGCGGGCCGGCGGGGAGGGGGTGGGGCGGCAGTCTTGCCGCCATCCGAACGCCGCTGTCGCCGCCATCGGGCCCCGCGCGCCGCCACCTTCGTGCCGCCGGCCGCTTGCCTCGCCAGCCGGGCCGCTTCCCGCCGATCCGGCGCCGGGCGCCGGGAGCAAACCTGCTAATATACCGAACTTCGGTTTCCGGGGTTGCCCCTGCCTCTGCCTGCCGGCGAGAGGGCGCGGCTCCGGCGCCCGGCACGGTGGCCACGGTGGCGGTTTGGATGGCGCCCCGGCATGGCCGCGTACCGCGGCGCGGGGCCCGGCGCACGGCCGGCCACCCGTCACACCCGAGTCCCCACGAGCGCAATGCCGTCGACCCAGACTTCTTCCCCAGCCGCGGCCGATGGTGCCGAACGCGCAGCCGGTGCGGCCTCCGCACGGATGACCCGTGTCGAGCTGCGCGCCAGCGTGTCGCTGGCCAGCATCTTCGCGCTGCGCATGCTGGGCTTGTTCCTGATCCTGCCTGTCTTCGCCGAATACGCGCGCACGCTGCCCGACGGGCACGACGCCCAGCGCATCGGCCTGGCGATGGGCATCTACGGCCTGATGCAGGCCTTCCTTCATATTCCGCTTGGCTGGCTGTCCGACCGCATCGGCCGCAAGCCGGTGATGATCGGCGGCCTGCTGCTGTTCGTCGCCGGCGGGCTGGTGGCGGCGTTCTCCGACACGCTGACCGGCATCATCGCGGGCCGCGCGCTGCAGGGCACGGGCGCGATCTCGGCCGCGATCACCGCCTGCATCGCCGACCTGACCAGCGAGCGCCATCGGACCAAGGCGATGGCAATGGTCGGCGGCAGCATCGGCCTGACCTTCGCGCTGTCGCTGGTGATTGCCTCGCCGCTGCTGCGCACCATCGGCATGCCGGGAATCTTCACGCTGATGTCGGTGCTGGGCCTGCTGGCGATCGCCGTCACGCTGTTCCTGGTACCGACCCCGCCGCCGCCCCATCCGGACCAGCTGCCGCTGCACCGGGTCTTGCCGAAGGTGCTGCTGAATCCGGACCTCGCGCGCATGAACGTCGGCGTGCTGGCGCTGCATGCCTCCCAGGTCGCAATGTTCATGGTGGTGCCGGGCATGCTGGCCGATGCCGGCATGCCGGTCGATTCGCACTGGAAGGTCTATCTGCCGGTCGTGCTGGTGTCGTTCCTGCTGATGCTGGCGCCGATGATGGCGGCCGAGCGCTATGGCCGCATCCGCCCGGTGCTGCTCGGCGCGGTCGCGCTGATGACCGCGGTGCAGCTGCTGTTCGCCGCGGTGCACGGCCTGTGGCCGATCGTCGGGGTGCTGTTGCTGTTTTTCGTGGCATTCAACGTGCTCGAGGCGATGCAGCCCTCGCTGGTGTCGCGCTATGCGGCGGCATCGCGCGGCGCCGCGCTCGGCGTCTACAACACGACCCAGGCGATCGGGCTGTTCCTCGGCGGCGCCGTCGGCGGCTGGCTGCTGCAGCACGCCGGCCGCAGCGCGGTCTTCCACGGCTGCGCGGCCGTGCTGGTCCTCTGGCTTATAATCGCCTGGGGCATGAAGCCGCCGCCCGCCAGGGTCCGCCACGGCGGCCCGGACAGCGAGCCGCAGCCGGCGCACTGAGCGGCGGCCTGCCGGGCACGATGTAACCGCGGCGGTCACGGCGACGGCCGCATCACGCGGACACGCTTTGCGGCGCCGGCCCGCACTACCATCGGCGCGCCCGGCGCGAATCAGTCGAAAGAGTCAAACCAGTCAGCACATTGCCGCGCCGCCCATCGGGGCGCGGTTCTCGGAGAACACCTCATGGCATCCGTCAACAAAGTCATCCTCGTCGGCAATCTCGGCGCGGACCCCGAAACGCGCTATATGCCCAGTGGCGATGCCGTGACCAATATCCGGCTGGCCACCACCGACCGCTACAAGGACAAGCAGAGCGGCGACATGAAGGAGCTGACCGAATGGCACCGCGTGGCCTTCTTCGGCAAGCTCGCCGAGATCGCCGGCCAGTACCTGCGCAAGGGGTCCCAGGTCTATATCGAAGGCCGCATCCGCACCCGCAAGTGGCAGGACCAGTCGGGCCAGGACAAGTACAGCACCGAAATCGTCGCTGAACAAATGCAGATGCTCGGCTCGCGCCAGGGTGGTGGTGGCGGCGGCGACGAAGGCGGCGGCTACGCCCGCGAATCGTCGGGCGGCGGCTATGGCGGTGGTGGCGGCGGCCGCGGTGCGCAAGGTGGTGGCGGCGGCCAGGGCGGTGGCGCACGCCGGCCGCAGCAGTCGCCGTCGAACGGCTTCGAGGACATGGACGACGATATTCCGTTTTAATCTTGTGTAGGCAGTACTTTTAAGGACCAACCCCGCTCACAGGCGGGGTTTCTTTTTATCCGTGGATTATGGGTTTTATAAGCGATCGGCGCCCGGGATCACTCGTGGGTCGCTTGAATCGGTGCCTAGGGCGGATTTAGTGAGCTCTGTTCGGCGCTACGTTTTGAGGAACGTGCAGCCGCGCAAAGTTGTCTGGACAGGGGAATCGACGTACTCCTCCGCTCGCGCTGCGCGGGTCTGAACGGGCTGCGCCTCCTCCTTGGAGCCTCCCGATAGAGGTGTTTGGGATCTCGCCATTGGCCGGGTTTATCTCGCCCACTTCATGGCAAATCGACGCGATTGGTGAGGGAATTTTTTCCTCTCCGGAAGCTTCTGGGCAAAATCCTTCTCAAAAATTAAGGAACTGCTCGATATTGATTTGGTGCCTTGGTTGGATTTTCGGCATTGCACTGAAGTATCTTTGATAGGCTCCCTCAGTTCATAGAACCGATTGAAGTGCAACTCGCAAATGTACTTCAGATGGTAATGCTTGCCAATGGGTGGTCGTAAAAGAAAAATCGGTGGAGATAGTATTCGCAGTCTTTAAAGGTCCCAAGAGTCTCTCGATGTCGAAGTACTGAAAAACCAAATCTCACTGTGTTCGTTCTTTCTGGCACAAGCAATTTCTCTGAGCGCCCATTTTCCTCAAAAGGAAGCCATCGTCGTACAGTGTGCGCGAGAGCTTTCTCCTGCGTTATTCGGTCCATCCAGGACGGGTCCCTCCAGCCCTGTTATCCAGGTACCAATGCCTACGCAAGGGAGGCGAGAGAGAGCGATAGTGCAATTCCTTTGGACATGGCGGGGCGCGGAGCGGCTCGATTCCGACGGGACGGAAGCATTCTGCCAATTAAAATTTAGCTATAAGGGTTCTCTACAATTCGTGAGGATTTGTATCGCGATGCCCTGCTGAACGGTAGAGAGCGGAACGACTCGAGCGGGGGTGTACTTCTGGCTTCCCCTAGTTCCGCCACAGCTTTATCGATCTCTGCCGTCGGCGGCTACGTCGGGTTTCAATCGGCTGCCAAGCCGGATAGTAGTCGTTGCTTATCGCGTGATGTGACAGAATCGACGTTCTGAGTTCAAGATGCCCTTCGTCTCAATGCAGCACCCTTCGATCCGATGTCCCGGTGCATACGGCTTCTATGGCGCCGAAAACGTGCTTCTATTTGTCACGCCTTCTATTTCTCTATCTGCAAGCCTCCTTCGTGGGGGTATGTCATCGAACTCACAATGCCGATCTATCGGATTGGAACTTTGTTATCTTAAAGCCATAATTTACGAGGTAAAAATTGAAAAAGGACGCCATCGAGTTATTTGTCCGGCTTGCGAAAATGAAACCACTTCCGCATTCGGAAGCTCGATCATGGCTCGAAATCAAGATTCTGAAGTTGACATCTGCGCTGCGGTGGATAGCCGGTGCTATTTTCTTGTTCTTGGTTTTTGTGGCTGGTTTGATCACCATATGGCCAGAAAGTCGGATTCCGGCCGTAGTGGTCGCTGCACAAATTCTTGGCATATCTTCTGTGGTCTGTGCGGTGAGTGGTCTTGTTCTTGATGTTGTTCCAGCTATCGTGACTGTCGTATTGGCAGACAAATATGCGCAACGAAGACAGGTTCTTGCAGTCAAGCACGACCTCGAACACGTGGAAGCGCTGTTGCGGGAGCCATCCGGCGCAATGGAGATCGCCTGCAACTGGTTGGATGCCGAAATAAGGCGAATCAATGCAAGGCTGGGGTTATTTGCAGGCTCGCCGGATAAACTTGCATTTATCTCGCTTGCCGGCCTTGGATGGGCGGCTTGGAAGGAGACGGAAGCGATTGCGTCAGGTTGGCTAGCAACCTCAGTGCAGTTTGGCCTAGCGTTCTTGTGCGGCGGAGCTATCGGAGGGTTGCTCCTACGAGATCGCCTCACACGGTTGGCATACCATCGAGAACTGCTCGATATGGCTTTAACCCAAAAGAGGAAGATGGTTGCATCAGCAGAATTCACAAATTGAAGAGCGGTTGGCACGCTGCAGGAATCACTGGATTGGAGCTGCCTAGGTACGAGGCTGTCTATCGCCCAGCCAAATCGTCTTTTCTCGGACATTGACTCAGCAAGAATCTGAGTGCGGAAGATATATGATGATGACTAGAAGCGTTTTTGGATTGGACCCCGATAATCCCGGATGGATCCGGGGGTGGGCGGTGTTACGAGAAGCGCCATGGGACCTGCAGGGCATGCATCCCACGGAGGAAGCCGCTCGCTTGGCGTGCGAGCAGCTTCAGGGATATGTTGTTAAGTACGGAGCACGCAAGCTCGGCTCCAACGATTTCATTGCCGAGTGATATGGACGTCGTAGCGGGACTGTTGTGTACGACACTGGCTACATAGCTTACTGGGTGTCGATGGCATGGTGACGCCTAGAGGCATCGCAGCTCACGACGAGTGTTGTAGAGGCATAGGGCCTTCACAAAAGGTAGAGTGAGATCTACGCCATTACCGGTAGTCGATCGAGCCTGCTTCATGCGGGGCCCTTTTCATTTGCGCGGCCTGCCCTGCGGCGTGGGTCCTTGTCGTCTTCACCTATCCAAAGAACGCTGCCGCAGATATCGATATCCCCTTTCCTTCGTTCCGCTTCAGGCGCAGCGTCCCTATCCTCGTAGCCTGTTGATCCGGCCAGGAGGACCTGCCAATGAATGCCCCGTTGGACTTCGACGCGCGCCGCGCCCTGCGTGCCGCGCTGGAGTCGTTGCCCGAGCTGGCGCAGAAGATCGGTACCGATGCGGCCGCGCGCGAGGCGCGGCGTCTGCTGCCCTATGAGGGCTTTGCGCTGTTCCGGCAGTCCGGCCTGGGGCTGTTGCGGATTCCGGCGGAGCGGGGCGGGCTGGGCGGCTCGCTGGCCGATCTGTTCGAGGTGATCGCCACCATTGCGGCGCAAGAGTCCAACGTCGCGCATGCGCTGCGCATCCATTTCGATCAGACCGAGTCGTTGCGGCTGTCGCCACGCTCGGCCTTCAACGACCTTCAGGTGCAGCGCATCGTCGGCGGCGCCATCTTCGGCGGGGCATCGACCGAGGTCGGCACCGCCCGGCCCGGCGAGATCACCACGGCGCTGCGCCCCGACGGCGATCATTACCGGCTGTCGGGTCGCAAGTACTACTCGACCGGCACCGCCTTTGCCGACTACGCACGCATCAACGTCAAGGACGCCGACGGCGCCGATGCCTCGATCGTGATCCCGACCGACCGCCCCGGCTTCAGCGTGGTCGACGACTGGGACGGCATGGGCCAGCGCATGACGGCCAGCGGCAGCCTGGTGCTGGATGACGTGCAGGTGTTTGCCGACGAGGTGACCCGGCGCGGCAACAGCACGCTGGTCGGCCGCCATTGCGGCGCGCTGCGCCAGCTGCATCTGGTCGCGGTGGCGGCCGGCATCGTGCGCAACGCGTGGGCCGATGCGCGGCGCTATGTGCAGGACCACGGCCGTCCCGCGCTGCACAGTCCGGCGCCGTCCGCACGCGAGGACCATTTCATCCAGCAGGTGATCGGCGATCTGGCCGCGCACAGCCATGCGATCGACGCGCTGGTCCGCGACAACGCGCGCATGCTGGACCGCTCGGCCGACGCGCTGCTGGCTGGCGCCGACGATGCCGAGGCGCTGGTGCTGCAAGGCGCGCTGGCCACGGCGCAGACACAGCTGGTGGTCAGCAAGCTGGCGCTGCACGTGGGCGAGCGGATGTTCGAGGCGGGCGGGGCGTCGTTCACGGCGAAGCGCTACAACTTCGACCGCCACTGGCGCAACCTGCGCACGATCTTCAGCCACAACCCGCTGCTGCACAAGGCGCGCGTGGTCGGCGCCTATCACCTGAACGGCGAGACCACCCACCTGACCGAAGGCCGGGTGTTCTGAGCCATGTCCTGGGCAATCGGAGACCCGCGATGACATCGACCACACCGCCGCGCCAGCTGCATCTGAACATCAACGCGCTGCATTCGGGCTTCGTGCCCTCCGCATGGCGGCTGCCCGCCAGCGATCCGCGCGCCTTCGTCGACGTGCAGCACTACATCCGCGTGGCGCGCATCGCCGAGGCCGCGAAGTTCGATGCGATCTTCCTCGCCGACAACGCGTCGATCGCCGACCAGATCCATTTCCGTCCGATCACCGCGCTGGAGCCGACGCTGCTGCTGGCCTGCGTCGCCGCCGCGACCACGCATATCGGGCTGGTGGCCACCGTATCGACCAGCTACAACGAGCCCTACAACGTCGCGCGGCGTTTTGCGACGCTGGACCATGTCAGTGGCGGGCGCGCCGGATGGAATGTGGTGACGACCGCCGATGCGGGCTCGGCGCGCAATTTCGGCCGGGCCGCCCCGCCCGATCACGGCCAGCGCTACGCGCGCGCCGACGAATTCACGACGCTGGTCAAGGCGTTGTGGGACAGCTGGGAGGACGACGCCTTCATCGGTGACAAGACCCGCGGGCGCTTTGTCGATACCGCGATGCTGCAGCCGGTCGGCCATCATGGCGCGTTCTTCGACGTGCACGGTCCGCTGAACCTGCCACGGCCGCCGCAGGGCCATCCGGTGCTGTTCCAGGCCGGCGGTTCCGACGATGGCCGCGAGCTCGCCGCGCGCCATGCCGAGGCCGTGTTTTCGGCAGCGCAGTCGTTCGACGAGGCGCTGGCGTACAAGCGCGCCATCAATGCGCGCGCCGAAGCGCTGGGGCGCGGTGTGGATGCGGTCAAGGTCCTGCCGGGCCTGACCACCATCATCGGCGCCACCGAGGCGCAGGCGCGGCAGCGGCGCGATGCGCTGGTCGACCTGATTCCATGGGACTACAGCCTGAACCGTCTTGCCGGCACGCTCGGCATCGAGGCCGAGCGACTGCAGCTCGATGCGCCGTTGCCCGACGATCTGGCCGTGCCGGCCAACGGCAACCACACCTTCTTCCGCGCGACGCTGGCGGCGGCGAGACGGCGGAACCTGACGGTGCGCGCGCTGATCCGTGAGCTCGCTGGCGGCGGCGGCCACCGCGTGATCGTCGGCACGCCCGAGCAGATCGCCGACGACATCGAGCACTGGTTCCGTCACGGCGCCGCCGATGGCTTCAACCTGATGCCGGACGCGCTGCCCGACGGCCTGCAGGACTTCGTCGACGGCGTGGTGCCGATCCTGCAGCGGCGCGGCATCTTCCGTACCGAGTACGCGGGCGCGACGCTGCGCGACCATCTTGGGTTGGCGCGTCCTGCCGGCAGGACGCCGGCGCGCGCCGCCGCCTGATCGAACGCGCGCCGCGCTTGTCATCCTCCCTCCTATTGACGCGGTAGCCGGGCCCGGCCCTACACTGTGGCGTATCCGGCTGCCGCGGCCATTCCGATCGCGGCGGCCCCTTGCTGCCCCACGCGACGACGCTCACATGGAATGGCTGACTGACCCCACGATATGGATTGGCCTGGCGACGCTGATCGTGCTCGAGATCGTGCTGGGCATCGACAACCTGGTCTTCATCGCAATCCTGGCCGACAAGCTGCCGCCGGAGCAGCGCGACAAGGCGCGCATCATCGGCCTGTCGCTGGCGCTGTTCATGCGGCTGGGCCTGCTGTCGGTGATGTCGTGGCTCGTCACGCTGACGCGGCCCCTGTTCGCGCTCGGTCCGCTGGAATTTTCGGGTCGCGACCTGATCCTGCTAGCCGGGGGCATCTTCCTGCTGGTCAAGGCCACGCTGGAGCTGCACGAGCGGATCGAAGGCAAGCCCGAGCATGAGGTCGAGAAGCACGCCTATGCGGGCTTCTGGCTGGTGGTCACGCAGATCGTCATTCTCGATGCGGTGTTCTCGCTGGACTCGGTGATCACCGCGGTCGGCATGGTCGACCACCTGAGCGTGATGATGGTCGCGGTGGTGGTCGCGATCGCGGTGATGCTGTTCGCGTCCAAGCCGCTGACGCGCTTCGTCAATGCCCACCCTACCGTGGTCGTGCTGTGCCTGAGCTTCCTGCTGATGATCGGCCTGAGCCTGGTTGCCGATGGCTTCGGCTTCCATATCCCGAAGGGCTATCTGTACGCGGCGATCGGCTTCTCGGTCGGCATCGAGGCGCTGAACCAGCTGGCGCGCCGCAATCTGCTGCGCTACGAGGCGCGCCGGCCGATGCGGCAGCGCACCGCGGATGCGGTGCTGCGCCTGCTGGGTGCGCGCCGTGCGGCGCAAGGGCAGGCCGGCGAGCCGGTCAGGCCGGATACCGCCGCGCCGGCCGCGTTCGCGCCGGAGGAGCGCACCATGGTCAGCGGCGTGCTGTCGCTGGCCGAACGCTCGGTCCGCTCGATCATGACGCCGCGCTCGGAACTGTCGTGGATCGATATCGAGCAGGATGCCGACACGCTGCGCCGGCAGATCCTCGCCACGCCGCACAGCTTCTTTCCGGTCTGCCGCGGACAGCTGGACGAGATCCTCGGCGTCGCGCGCGGCAAGGACCTGATCGGCACTCTGGCCGAACAGGGCCGCATCGACGAGACAAGCCTGCGGCCGCCGATCGTGGTGCCGGAATCGATCCGCATCCTGCCGTTGATGGAGACGCTGCGCGCCTCGCGCGGCCAGCTGGTGCTGGTGACCGACGAATACGGCGCGGTGCTGGGGGTCGTCACGCCGGTCGACGTGCTCGAGGCGATCGCCGGAGAGTTCCCCGACGAGGATGAACATCCGACCATCGCGGCGGCGGGACAGGGGCGTTGGCTGATCGACGGCATTGCCGATCTGCATGCGGTGGCCCATGTGCTGGAGCTGGGCGAACCGTGGACGCAATCGCAGGGGCGCTATGCGTCGCTGGGCGGCCTGTTGCTGGACCGCTTCGGCATCGTGCCGCCCGCGGGCAGTGCGATCGATCTGGACGGTTATCGCTTCACGGTGGTGGAGGCGACCGAACGGCGCATCGATCGCATCGAAGTGGTGCGGCTCGGCGCCGAATCGGTGCAGGCGGCCGCCGATGCCGGACAGCGGGAACGCTGAACGATCGACGATCCGCGCGTCGACCGTCCCGCCTTACACGCCGAACGACTGCAACCGCGAACGGGCGGGCCGGCTCGCGTCGCGCGACCGTACCGGGCGCAGCTCGCCTTGCCAGGGTGCGGCCAGCGCATCGAGCAGGTGGTCGCCGGCCAGCGTCTTGTCGTGCAACGCGTCGCGCAGCGCCTGGCCGATGGCCAGCCGGCACAGCGCCTCGCCGTCGCGCGTCAGCGTGCGCAGGTCCGCGCCCGCACCGGCGCGGATCGTAAAGGAGCGCCGGCCCACGCCGACGAAGCTGGTGAAGCGCACGCAATCGCATTCGCCGGAACCGGCGAAATTGACGCTGACATGGTAGGCAAGGCTGGTGCCGGCCCATGGCAACGTACAAAGGTAACTGACGGCTTCGCTCATGGCGGGCTCGCTTTGGCGCTTCAGGCCGTAGGCAGCGTTTCGGTCGGAACCAGGCCGTCGATGATGGCGCGGCCGTAGTCGACGGCGGCGCGCCTAGCGGTGCCGACGTTCTCGCACGATCCGCTGGTCAGGCGGTACAGCCGCGATTGCTCGTTGCCCGGCGGCTGGCCCTCGACGCAGATCATCACGGAGACATCGAAAGCAAGTTCGGGCTTGGTGCGCGGCCATGTCTGCACCGGCGCGCGCCGGTAGACCAGCGGATAGAGCTCGTAGCCCTTGTAGCTGGCGGTCGGAAGGGAGTCCATGCATCGCTCCTGTTGAACAACGTGGACGCCGGCTTGCTGCAATCAGCAAAAGAACCGCCGGCAATAAAAAACCCCGCAGGTGCGGGGTTTTCGTGGCTAGCGTCAGATCGCTTCGATCTTCGTGGCGGCCGGGCCCTTCTGGCCGACGCCGCGCACGAAGCGCACCTTCTGTCCTTCCTGCAGCGACTTGAAGCCGCTGCCCTGAATTTCGGAAAAATGCGCGAACAGATCGTCGCCGCCGGCGTCCGGCGTAATGAAGCCGAAGCCCTTCGAATCGTTAAACCACTTTACGGTACCGGTATCCATGACTATCTCCTGGACTGTTCCCATCGGACGAATGTCCCGAGGGGCATGACGATCAAGAAGAAACATGGAGAAGAAGTGGCGGAGCCGGGGGCGGCCAACTCGGTAATCGACGTGCTTGCTTGAAGATCCTGCGGTTCCCGTTATACAGGTCATGTGCCGGGCTGTCAAAACAATGCCGCAAATCGATTGACGACACCGGTTGCCGCATCTTTATACCTTCTTTACGCCTCACCGCCGCCTTTCTACCCCGTTTTTAGCCGTCCATCCCTAATCTGCAAGCCGGTATCACTCTCGGTATTTGCCATGGACGGGATCTTCCTGATCGTACTGTTCGGTTTCGCCGGACTCGGCGCCGCGCTGCTGCGGCTGTGCGTCGCGCTGGCGCCGCGCGCACCGGCCAATGCGGGCCAGCATGGCCCGGCGAACGACTCGGCGCCGCGCGGCGCCACCTCGGGCAGGGGGCAATGATGGACTGGACCGATCTGCTGGGCGCGGCGATGGCCGCCGCCCTCTTCGTCTATCTGCTGATCGCGCTGCTGCGCCCGGAGAAATTCTGATGACCACGCAGTTCATCGGCCTGCTGGCCCTGTATCTCGCCGTGCTGATGGCGATCGCCCCGCTGCTTGGACGCTATCTGCGCCGGGCCGTCGAGGACGGCCAATACGCGTGGACCGCCTGGGGGCGGCCGCTCGAGCGCCTGCTCTATCGCGCCGCCGGCATACGCGCCGATGCCGAGATGGGCTGGCAGCGGTATGCGATGGCCGTGCTGGCGTTCAACGTGCTCGGTGTAGTGGTGGTCTATGGCCTGCAGCGCTTGCAGGCCATGCTGCCGCTCAATCCGCAGGGCTTCGGCCCGGTGTCGCCCGATTCCGCGTTCAACACGGCCATCAGTTTCGTCGCGAACACCAACTGGCAGGGCTATGCCGGCGAATCGACGATGACCTATCTGACGCAGATGCTGGGCCTGACCGTGCAGAACTTCGTGTCCGCGGCCACCGGCATCGCCGTGGTGTTTGCGCTGATCCGCGGCTTCGCGCGGCAGAGCGCGGCGACCATCGGCAATTTCTGGGTCGACATGACCCGTACCACGCTGTACGTGCTGGTGCCGATCGCGACCGTCATCGCGCTGGCCCTGGTCAGCCAGGGCGTGATCCAGAACCTCGATGCCTACAAGCAGGTGTCGATGGTGTCGGCGGTCGAATACACGGTGCCGAAGACCGATGCCGCCGGGCAGCCGCTGCGGGGTGCCCTGGGCCAGCCCATCGTCGAGCCGGTCCGTACGGAACAGCAGACGCTGGCGATGGGTCCCGTCGCGTCGCAGGAAGCGATCAAGATGCTCGGCACCAATGGCGGCGGCTTCTTCAACGCCAACTCGGCCCATCCGTTCGAGAACCCGACCGCGCTGGCCAACCTGATCGAGATGCTGGCGATCTTGCTGATCCCGGCCGCACTGTGCTTCACGTTCGGCGAGATGGTCGGCGACCGCCGCCAGGGCCTGGCCGTGCTCGCGGCGATGACGGCGATCTTCGTCGCGATGGCGTGCGTCGCCGCGCTGGCCGAGCACCAGGCCAATCCGGCGCTGGCGGGATTGCCGGTGGACAGCGCCGCATCAGCCTGGCAGGACGGCGGCAATATGGAAGGCAAGGAAACGCGCTTCGGCCTGGCGGCATCGGCGCTGTTCGCCACGATCACCACCGCGGCATCGTGCGGCGCGGTCAATGCGATGCACGATTCGTTCACCGCGATCGGCGGGCTGGTGCCGATGTTGCTGATGCAGCTGGGCGAGGTCGTGTTCGGCGGCGTCGGCTCGGGCCTGTACGGCATGCTGGTCTATGCGGTGCTGGCGGTGTTCATCGCCGGCCTGATGATCGGCCGCACGCCCGAATACCTGGGCAAGAAGATCGAGGCCTACGAGATCAAGATGGCGGCCGTCGTCATTCTCGTCACGCCGTTGCTGGTGCTGCTGGGCACCGCGGTGGCGGTGATGGCCGACGCCGGCCGCGCCGGCGTGCTGAACCCCGGCACGCATGGGTTCTCCGAGATCCTGTACGCGCTGTCGTCCGCGGCGAACAACAACGGCAGCGCGTTCGCCGGGCTGTCGGCCAACACGCCGTTCTACAACACGTTGCTGGCGGCGGCGATGTGGTTCGGCCGCTTCTGGGTGATCGTCCCGGTGCTCGCGATGGCCGGCACCCTCGCGGCAAAGAAGCGCGTGCCGGCGAGCGCCGGCACCATGCCGACGCACGGACCGCTGTTCGTGGTGCTGCTGGCCGGCACGGTGCTGCTGGTCGGTGCGCTGACCTATGTGCCGGCGCTCGCGCTCGGTCCAGTGGCCGAGCAGCTGCAAGGCGCCGCGGTTCGATGAGCCAGGCGTTCTCTTTCTCCTGATGACACCGGACGCCACGCGCTGGCTTGCAGCGTCGACGTCCGTTCCACCTCTCTAGCGCACTGCGGAGATCCCATGCAACAAGAATCGACGGCCAATGCGGCCGAGATCGGCGGCAATCCGGACGACATGTCGGCCGCCACGCCCTTGGCCGATCGCTCTCCCACTTCCGACCGTGCCGCGGCGCACGGCATGTTCGCACCGCAATTGCTCAAGCCCGCGCTAGCGTCGGCCTTCCGCAAGCTGTCGCCGCGCCAGCAGCTGCGCAATCCGGTGATGTTCGTCGTCTATGCCGGCAGCATCCTGACGACCATCCTGTTTCTGCGCGCCGCCTTCGCGCCCGCGGCGTCTGCTGGCGGCGAGAGCGCCGGCTTCATTCTGGCCGTCGCGGTCTGGCTGTGGTTCACGGTGCTGTTCGCGAACTTCGCCGAGGCGCTGGCCGAAGGGCGCAGCAAGCAACAGGCCGCGGCGCTGCGCGGGTTGCGCACCACGGTGACGGCGCGCGTGCTGAAGGACGGACGGCGCGGCGGCGCGATCGAGCCGCGCCCGGCCACGGCGCTGCGCCGCGGCGATGTGGTGCTGGTCGAGGCCGGCGACATGATCCCCGGCGATGGCGAGGTGATCGAAGGGGTCGCGTCGGTCGACGAGAGCGCGATCACCGGCGAATCGGCGCCGGTGATCCGCGAATCGGGCGGCGATTTCTCGTCGGTGACCGGCGGCACGCGCGTGCTGTCCGACTGGATCGTGGTGCGGATCACCGCCAATCCCGGCGAAACCTTCATCGACCGGATGATCGCGATGGTCGAAGGCGCCAAGCGTCAGAAGACGCCGAACGAGCTGGCGCTGACCATCCTGCTGGTCGGCCTGACCATCGTGCTGCTGCTGGCCACCGCGACGCTGCAGCCGTTCTCGGTCTACAGCGTGCTGGCGGCCAGGGCCGGCGTGCCGGTGACCGTCACGGTGCTGGTGGCGCTGCTGGTCTGCCTGATTCCGACCACCATCGGCGGCCTGCTGTCGGCCATCGGCGTGGCGGGCATGAGCCGGATGATGGCGGCCAACGTGATCGCCACCTCGGGCCGCGCGGTCGAAGCGGCCGGCGACGTCGACGTGCTGCTGCTCGACAAGACCGGCACGATCACCCATGGCAACCGCCAGGCGGCGCGCTTCATTGCCGCGCCGGGCGTGGCGCCGGCGCAGCTGGCCGAGGCGGCGTGGCTGTCGTCGCTGGCCGACGACACGCCGGAAGGCCGCAGCATCGTCGCGCTGGCCCGCCAACAGGCGGACCTGCGCATCCCCGATGTGCCGCAGCGCAATGCCACGTTCGTGCCCTTCACCGCGCAGACGCGGATGAGCGGCGTGGACCTGCAGGGCAACGGCGGGCCGCGCCACGTGCGCAAGGGGGCGGCCGATGCGGTGCGCCGCTACGTGGCCGAGCGCGCCGGCAAGTTTCCCGATGCCGTCATGCAGGCCGTCGACGATGTCGCCCGCGCCGGCAGCACGCCGCTGGTGGTCGCCGACGAGCAGCACGGCCAGGTTCGCGTGCTGGGCGTGGTCGAGCTGAAGGACATCGTCAAGGCTGGCATCCGCGAGCGTTTCGGCGAGCTGCGCCGGATGGGCATCGAGACCGTGATGATCACCGGCGACAACCGGTTGACCGCGGCGTCGATCGCCGCGGAAGCGGGCGTCGACGACTACTTGGCCGAGGCCACGCCCGAGGCCAAGCTCAAGCTGATCCGCCAGTACCAGGCGCAGGGGCGGCTGGTGGCGATGACCGGCGACGGCACCAACGACGCGCCGGCGCTTGCGCAGGCCGATGTCGCGGTGGCGATGAACAGCGGCACGCAGGCGGCCAGGGAAGCCGGCAACATGGTCGACCTCGACAGCAATCCGACCAAGCTGATCGAGATCGTCGAGATCGGCAAGCAGATGCTGATGACGCGCGGGTCGCTGACCACGTTCAGCGTGGCCAACGACATCGCCAAGTACTTCGCCATCATTCCGGCGGCGTTCGCCACCACCTATCCGCAACTGGGGCTGCTGAACGTGATGGGGCTGTCCACGCCGGCGTCGGCCATCCTGTCCGCCGTCATCTTCAACGCGCTGATCATCGTCGTGCTGATTCCGCTCGCGCTGAAGGGCGTCGCCTACCGGCCGCTGGGCGCGGCGGTGCTGTTGCGGCGGAACCTGCTGGTCTACGGCCTCGGCGGCATCCTGGTGCCGTTCGCCGGCATCAAGCTGATCGACATGCTGCTGACCGTGCTGGGCTGGGCCTGAGCGCCGGATCACGCAGTCGCTGAATCATCGAATCGAAGGACACCATGATGAATCCCCACGCATCGCCGCAGGCCGCGCCCCTTGCCGCCGAACAGCCGGGCATGCTGCGCCCGCTGCTGACCGTCTTCGCCGCGCTGTCGGTGCTGACGGGCCTGCTGTATCCGGCCATCGTCACGGGACTGGCCAAAAGCGTGTTTCCGCACGAGGCGGCCGGCTCGCTGATCGTCAAGGACGGCAGGACGATCGGCTCGTCGCTGATCGGGCAGCCATTCTCCGAGCCGCGCTATTTCTGGGGCCGGCTGTCCGCCACCGCGCCGATGCCCTATAACGCGGCGGCCTCGGGCGGCTCGAATCTCGGCCCCAGCAATCCGGCGCTGGCGGACGCGGCACGCGCACGCATCGAGGCGTTGCGCGCGGCCGACCCGGGCAACACGGCGCCGGTGCCGGTGGATCTCGTCACCGCCTCGGGCAGCGGCCTGGACCCGCATATCAGCCAGGCCGCGGCCGAGTATCAGGCGGCGCGAGTCGCGCGTGCGCGCGGCCTGACATTGCAGCAGGTACGCGAGCTGATCGCCGCCAACACCGACCGGCCCGCGCTGGCCGTGCTCGGCGATGCCGGCGTCAACGTGCTGCGGCTGAACCTGGCGCTGGACTCGCTCGGCGAGCCCGGTCCGAAGTAGTGCCGCGGGTGCCGTGGCAGAATGGCCTTTCTCTTGTTCTGCCTTAGCCCAGTCCGGTTCCATTGCCGATGACCGAAGCCGAATTGCGCGATACCGGTGCGCGCGCCGATCCCGATGCGCTGCTGCGGATGGTCCAGCAGCAGGGCGAGCGTGCCGCGCGCGGCAAGCTGCGCGTGTATTTCGGCGCGTCGGCCGGCGTCGGCAAGACCTTCGCGATGCTGGCCGCCGCCAGGGCGGCCCCGGCGCAGGGCACCGATGTGGCGATCGGCGTGGTGGAAACGCATGGCCGCGCCGAGACCGAGGCGCTGCTGGCCGGCCTGGAACGGCTGCCGATGCGCGACGTGCCCTATCGCGGCCGCGTGCTGCAGGAGTTCGACCTCGACGGCGCGCTGGCGCGCCGACCCGCGCTGATCCTGGTCGACGAGCTGGCGCATTCGAATGCGCCGGGCAGCCGCCACCCCAAGCGCTGGCAGGACATCCAGGAACTGCGCGCCGCCGGCATCGATGTCTGGACCACCGTCAACGTCCAGCACCTGGACAGCCTGAACGAGGCGGTCGGCGGCATCACCGGCATCCGGGTCTGGGAAACCGTGCCCGACGCGGTGTTCGATGGCGCCGACGAGGTCGTGCTGGTGGACCTGCCGGCCGACGAGCTGCTGCGGCGGCTCAAGGAGGGCAGGGTCTATCTGCCCGAGCAGGCGCGCCACGCCGCGCGCCATTTTTTCCGCAAGGGCAATCTGATCGCGCTGCGCGAGCTTGCGCTGCGCCGCACCGCCGAACGTGTCGATCACGACGTGCGCGCGTGGCGCCAGTCCGAACCGGTGCAGCCGGTATGGCGCACGCGCGAGGCGGTGCTCGCCTGCATCGGCAGCGGCGACGATGCCGCGCAGGTGGTCAAGAGCGCGCGGCGGCTGGCGGACCAGCTCGATTGCGACTGGCATGTGGTGACGGTCGCCACGCCACGGCTGGCGCCGCCGTCGGAGCGGGCCAGGGTCCGGCTCGAGCACGCGATGCGGATGGCCGAGCAGCTGGGCGCGCGCACCGAGACGCTGGCCGGTGCGGACATGGTGCAGGCGGTGGCCGGCTACGTGCGGCGGCACAACGTGACCAAGGTGGTGATCGGACGCGCGCCGGGCGATTGGCGGCGCGGCGGCGACTCGCTGGCCGAGCGCGCGCGTTCGCTGCTGGCGCTGGCACTGTCGCCGCTGGTCGGCGCGCCGGCCGCATGGTTCGGGCGGCGCAGCTTCGCCGACGCGCTGGCGGTCGGCTGTCCCGAGATCGACATCATTCGCGTGGCCGCGGATACCACGCGGACCGACCTGCGCCCGCCCCACGAGGACGCCCAGCAATCCGACGCACCGGCCGATGGGGCCCGGCGCCGCGACTACCTGTGGGCCGTGGTCTGGTGCGCCGGTGCCTCGGCGCTGTCGGCGCTGGCCACGCCATGGTTCGACGTCGTCAATATCGCGATGCTGTTTCTGGCCGCCGTGATGGGCGTCGCGCTGCGGCACGGGCGTGGCCCGGCGGCATTGGCGTCGGTGCTGTCGGTGGCCGCGTTCGATTTCTTCTTCGTGCCGCCGCGGCTGTCGTTCGCGGTCACCGACGTGCAGTACCTGCTGACCTTCGTCGTGCTGCTGTCGGTCGGCCTGGTGATCGGCCAGCTGACCGCCGGCCTGCGTGAGCAGGCGCAGGTCGCGGTGCAGCGCGAGACCGATGCGCGCACGCTGTACGAGCTGGCCCGCGAGCTGTCGTCGGCGCTGACGCTGGACCAGATCGTGCCGATCGGCAGCCGCTTCCTCCGCGCGGCGTTCGATGCCAATTCCGCGTTCTTTCTGACATCCTCTGACGGCAAGCTGCTGCCGCCGGTGACCGACCAGCAGCAGCGGGACACGGCGGCGCGCACCGATTCGATCGACCACGTGCTGGCGCAATGGGTGTTCGACCATGGCCAACCCGCGGGCACGGGCACGCATACGCTGCCCGGCAGCACCGTGCTCTATCTGCCGCTGAAGGCGCCGATGCGCACGCGCGGCGTGCTGGCGGTGGAGCCGGCCGCGTGGCGAGCCTTCGCGCAGCCGGCACTGCGGCGCCAGGTGGATGCGTTCTGCACGTTGATCGCGATCGCCATCGAGCGGCTGCACTATGTCGAGGTCGCGCAGCAGGCGCTACTGTCGATGGAGTCGGAGCGGCTGCGCAGCTCGCTGCTGGCCGCGGTATCGCACGATTTGCGCACGCCGCTGACCGGACTGATCGGCATGGCGGAGACGCTGCGGCGCAGCGACCCGCCGCTGGCGCCGGCGGTGGCCGACACCGTTGCCGCGATGCTGGAGCAGGCGCAACGGATGCGCACGATGGTCGTCAACCTGCTCGACATGGCGAAGCTGCAAGGCCGCGAGGTGCGGATCAGGCGGGAGTGGCAGTCGGTCGAGGAGCTGGTCGGCTCGAGCCTGGCGGCGATGCGCGAGGCGCTGTCGCGGCACCGCGTCGCGGTGGCCGACCTGTCCCGCGTGCCGCTGGTCCAGTGCGATGCCGTGCTGATCGAGCGCGTGCTGTGCAATCTGCTGGAGAATGCGGCCAAGCACACGCCGGCGGGGACGGCGGTCCGCGTGTCCGCGGAAGCGGGCGACGATGAGGTCCGCATCCTTGTTGAGGACGATGGGCCTGGCGTGCCGGCCGGCAGCGAGCGCCAGATCTTCGAGAAATTCGTGCGCGGACAGCGCGAATCGGCGACCGCCGGCGTCGGCCTCGGGCTCGCCGTCTGCCAGGCGATCGTGCAGGCCCATGGCGGACGCATCTGGGCAGAGCCGGAGCGGCCGGCGCGGTCCGCGCAGCGGCAGGCCGGGCACGGACCTGGAGCCCGCTTCGTCGTCGCATTGCCACGCGGCAATCCACCGCCGCTGGAGGCCGAGCCCCAGGCCCCGCACGCTTGAGCCGATGCCGCCGAGCGCCCGCAACGAAATCCATTACCCGTCATGCCATTCGAATTCTCTCCCACGGTGCTGCTGGTCGAAGACGAACCGCATATCCGACGCTTCGTACGCGCGACGCTCGAGGCCGAGGGCTGTACCGTGCATGAGGCCGAGTCGCTGAAGCGGGGGCTGATCGACGCCGGCACGCGGCAACCCGATCTGGTCATCCTCGATCTGGGCCTGCCCGACGGCGATGGCGTGCAGCTGATCCGCGAGATGCGGACCTGGACCCAGGTGCCGATCCTCGTGCTGTCGGCGCGCAGCGACGAAGCGGACAAGATCGTCGCGCTCGACGGCGGTGCCGACGACTATCTGACCAAGCCGTTCGGCGTCGGCGAGATGGTGGCGCGCGTGCGGGTGCTGCTGCGCCGGCACGCCAGGGTCAATCCGCAGGGCAGCCACCTTATCGCCTTCGGCGACGTGCAGGTGGACCTGGCCAATCGCGTGATCACGCGCGCGGGGCAGCCGGTGCATCTGACGCCGATCGAGTATCGGCTGCTGTCGGTGCTGATCGCCCACCGCGGCAAGGTAATGACGCATCGCGAACTGCTGCGCGAGGTATGGGGGCCGTCGCAGTCGGACAGCAGCCAGTATCTGCGCGTCTACATGGGCCATCTGCGCCACAAGCTCGAGCGCGATCCCGCACAGCCCGTTCATCTGCTGACCGAGACCGGCATTGGTTATCGCTTCGCGGGTTGATGACATGGGGGCTGGCGCGAGGCCTTTGCTTTTATGGCATTCGGATGCGCCGGCCCCGGCTTTTGACACCGTTTTTAGGCACCGGCGTCTATCGTGACGAAGGCCCCTTCGGGGGGAGATCAGGTCCCATCTTCTACTTCGTCACCATGCCTTTGACTCTACCGCGCCATCCCGCGGCCGCGCTGCTGGCCGCTTCCACGCTGACCGCCGCGATGCCCGCCGCCGCGCAGACCGCTGCCGCGCAACCTGCCGAACACACGCTGACGGGCAATCTGTCGTTGGCCTCCGAATACCGCTACCGCGGCATCATGCAGACCGACCGCCGGCCGGCGATCCAGGGCGGCTTCGACTACAGCCATGCGAGCGGCTTCTACGCGGGCAACTGGAACTCGAGCATCAGCTGGCTGAACGACAGCAACGACGAGGTGTCGGCGCCGATCGAGATGGACTTCTACGCCGGCTTCAAGAACACCTTCGGCGACGGCAAGTGGAACTACGACGTCGGCGTGCTGCAGTACTACTACCCCGGCGACTATCCGGCCAATTTCACGCGGCCGTACACCACCGAGATCTACGCGGGCATCGGCTATGGCCCGGTGTTCCTGAAGTACTCGTACGCGCCCACCAACCTGTTCGGCTTCCACGACAGCAAGAACAGCTGGTACGTCGACCTGGCGGCCAACGTGCCGCTCGAGTTCTGGGGTCTGACGCTGAACGCGCACGTCGGCTACCAGAAGGTGCAGAACGTGGCGGACGCCTCGTACACCGACTGGAAGCTCGGCCTGACCAAGGACCTGGGCAACGGCTTCGCGCTGGCCGTGGCCTATATCGATACCAATGCGAACCGGGCGGTGTACACCAATGCCAGAGGACGCCATATGGGCCGGGGCACGGCCTGGGCGTCGCTGACGAAGACGTTCTGAGCGTTTCCCCGGCTGCGCCCGGATCGCCGCCGCTACTGCGCGGCGACCTGCGCGTGCACGTCGTGCGCGAGTTCGAGCAGCCGCTGCCGGTCGATGCCGCCCGACACCGCGTAGCCGAACTTGCCGTCGATCCAGTAGAACACGTTGACGGACCCGTCCTGGTACAGCCGGAACGCGGTCACGTCGGCGGCGAGGTCGCGGTGCGAGATGCACAGCGTGATCCGTTCGCCGTTGGCGTCGTGGTACATGAACTGTGCGACCGGGCCGTGGTTGCTCGGCAGCAGGCGACCCCCCATCAGCGAGAAGCCGGTGCGCGTCAGGATCGGCGGACGGACATCGGCGCCCAGCCGGTTCGATACCCATTTGACCAGCTCCTGCTCGCGGTCGGCGCCGACTTCGACCGGCCGGCGCACTTCGGGGGCGTAGATCACGTGGGCGATCGCCGATTGGCGCGCAAACGATTCGCCGGTATCGAGACGCGCCGGCGCGCGCCGGGCCAGCTCGCCGCCGAAGGAGGGAAGCGCGCGGCGCCACGCATCGGCATTGGCGCCGATGCCGATGCCGACCACCAGCGCCGCGGCCATGCCGCCCAGCAGCCGCCAGTCCAGCCGGCGCAGCCAGGCGCCGCGCCGCGCGGGCTCGCCGCGCAGCCGCGACGGCAGCGGTTCGTTCAGCACGCGGTCGTAGCGGGCGTGCAGCATATGGTTCAGCGCGTAGTACTGGCTGATCCGCTGGGCCAACTGCGGGTCGTGCTCGAGCCGCTGCTCGATCTCGGCGCGCCGCGCGTCGGGCAGCATGCCGTCGACGTAGGCGTGAATCTCTTCCTCGCTGATCGCGAATGCTTCGTTGCTCATCGCACCACCCTCAGTCGGGCTTCGGGTTTGACGCCGGCCATCAGGCTGCGCAGCCGCTCGCGTCCGCGCGACAGCCGCGACATCACGGTGCCGACGGGAATGCCGAGCGCCAGCGCCACTTCGGCATAGCTCATCGATTCGAGGCCGACCAGCAGCACCACCTCGCGCTGTTCGGCCGGCAGCCGCTGCAGCGCGTAGTCGAGGTCGCGCACCTCCAGCGAGCCGGCGGGATTCGCCGTGCTGTGCCAGTCGGCGCCCGGCAGGCCGTCGGACAGCGTGTCGTCGTCCATCGGCACATGCGCGGCGCGCATGCCGGCGCTGCGCATCTGGTTGACGAAGGCGTTATGCATGATCGTGAATAGCCAGGCCCGCAGATCGGTGCCGTCGTGGTATTGCCGCGCATGGCGCAGCGCGCGCTCGAGCGTGTCCTGCACCAGGTCGTCGGCCAGCTCGCGGTTGTGGACCAGCGCGCGCGCATAGCGGCGCAGCCGCGGCACGTGGTCGATCAGTTCTTCACGAACCCCCATCGCTGTTCCTTTGTCGGTCGGCGGGCCGTGCCGGGTCTGCCCGGCGTCTGCCCTTACAGCGTGAACACCATCGGGGCGATTTTATTCCCGCCGGCGCCGGCCGCCGATCGCGATTTTTTTCCGGCTGGGGGGAATAAGGGTGCCGGCACCGCTGTTCACCTGTTGATACGGACCTCGAGGAGGACAGCATGGCTCTGTGTTTTCGAAGGCGCCACCGCGGTCGCGGCGGCGCGCCGGCTGCATCGCCGATGTCGTGGGCGGTCGGCGCAGTGCTGGCGGTGTTCGCCGTGGCGGCGTCCGCCGATGCCGGCGATCACGCGGCCTTCCTGGCCGAAAACGATCGCGCGATGGAACGGATGATGAAGGACATGGCGATCGCGCCCAGCGGCGACGTCGACCGCGACTTCGTCCACATGATGGTGCCGCACCACCGCGGTGCGATCGAGATGGCGATGGCGCAACTGCGGCACGGCCGCAACCCGCAACTGCGCCGGATCGCGCAGGAGATCATCGCCACGCAGCAGCAGGAGATTGCCGCGATGTATCTCGCGATCGGGCAGGCGCCGCCGGTGGCGGATACGTTCGCCGATATGCCTGCCGATACGTCCGCCGATACTGCGGCGGTCGCCGGCAGCGCGGTCGCCGGCAGCGAGCCGGGCCACCGCGCCATCCACCATTCGCACAAGGAGCCACGATGAAGCTCACCCCGACCGCCGCCATCGCGGCCCTGGCCCTGTCGCTGGCCTTGCCGGCCGCCACGCGGGCTGGCCAGCCGCCGCGCGCCGCCACCGATCCCGACCGGCCGATCAGCCATCGCGACCGCATCTACGCCGCGGAGCAGTTCTCCAACACGGTGTCCGTCACCGATCCGGCTTCCAACGAGGTGCTCGGCATGATCCGCCTGGGCGAGCCGACGCCGGCCAACTTCAGCCCCTTGTACAAGGGACAGCTGCTGGTGCACGGCCTTGGCTTCTCGCCGGACGGCCGCACGCTCGCGGTCGTGTCGATCGGCTCGAACTCGGTATCGTTCATCGACACGCAAACCAATGCGGTCCGGCACGTGACCTATCTCGGCCGCTCGCCGCACGAGGCGTTCTACACGCCGGACGGCAAGGAGCTCTGGGTCACGGTGCGCGGCGAAGACTATGTCGCGGTGATCGACGCGGCGACCTATCGCGAGAAGACCCGGATCCCCGTGCCGGCCGGGCCCGGCATGCAGATCTTCTCGCCGGACGGCAAGTACGGCTATGTCTGTTCGTCGTTCCAGCCGCGCACCAGCGTGGTGTCCGTGGCCGAGCACAAGGTGATCGCCACCATCGAGCAGGCCAGCGCGTTCTGCCCGAACATCGCGGCGACGCCCGACGGCAAGCAGGTCTGGTTCACGCTGAAGGACATCGGCAAGGTGCAGGTGTTCGATGCGCGTCCGCCCTTTGCGCCCATCCGCACCATCGATACCGGGCCGATCACCAACCACGTCAATTTCGTGCGAAACCGCAACGGCCAGTTCGCCTACGTGACGGTGGGCGGGACCAACGAGGTCAAGGTGTTCCGCACCGACGATTTTTCGCAGGTCGCGACCATTCCGGTCGGCAAGCTGCCGCACGGCCTGTGGCCCTCGGGCGACGGCAGCCGCATTTATGTCGGGCTGGAGAACGAGGACGCCCTCGCGGCGATCGATACGCTGAGCCAGCGCGTGGTCGCGACGATCCCCGTCGGCCAGGCGCCGCAGGCGGTGGTCTATGTGCCGGACGCGGTCAGGCAGGGCGATGGCCGGCAGAACCTGCAGCCGGCCGGCACGATTGCCAGGGCCACGCAGCTGTCGCTGGTGCCGGTCGCCGCGGGCGGATCGGAGCAGTCCCAGCAGGCACAGCAGGCCCAACCTGCCCAACATGCCGAACAGGCGCCCACCAGCGTCGCGCTGTTCGATCAGGGGCTGGTGCAGGTGCTGCAGGCCTCGGCGACCGGGCTGCAGCCAAAGCAGGCCTATGTGCTGGGCCTGGCGGACAGGGCCGATGGTGGCGGCCGTATCGATCCACTGGCGCGCTTCATGGCCAATCCGGCCGGATCGGCCATCGTCAATACGGTCGGGCCGATCCGTCAGGTCGTCGCCGGCGGTGGCGAGCGCCAGGATGCGCGCCGCTATCTGGTGATCGCGCCGGTGACGGACGCCGGCATCGGCGCGCCGGTGCAGCGGCAGGTGCCGTGATTGCCCCAGGGCCCGGCGGGACAGCCCGGCCTATGGCATCTCCGCGAAGCACTCGGCCAGCCAGTCGGCCACGGCACGAAAGCGCGGCTGGCGCCGGTACTCGGACGGATAGGCCAGCCAGACCTCGCGCCGCACGTCCGGACAGTCCTGCAGCAGATGCAGCGACGGCTGCGTCCGCGCGGCGAAGTGCGGCAGCAGCGCGGCTCCGGCGCCGGCCGCGGCTGCCGTCAGCAGCGTATCGACGCTGTTGCTCGACAGCACGATGGCGTCGCGTGCGATCTGCTTGTCGACCCAGCGGATCTCGGGCAACGCGACGCCCGGCGCCAGCGACAACGCGAGCTGGCAGAACGGCAGCGCGGCGAGGCCCTCGTCGGTGTAGCGGCGGCGCATGGCCGCGTTGCCATAGACGCCGTAGTGGATCGTGCCGACGCGGCGCGCCACCACCTGTTCCTCGACCGGTCGATTGAGCCGGATCGCCAGATGCGCCTCGCGGCGTGCGAGGCTGGCGCGGCGCGCCTCGACGATCAGTTCCACCGTCAGTCCCGGATGGCGCTCGCGCAGCGCCGGCAGCCGCTCGGCGATGAACAGCGTCGCCACGCCCTCGGTGGCGGTCAGCTTGACCGTGCCGGACACGCTGCCGGGGCTGGCGCGGCGCGCTTCGAGCTCGCGGCCGATCCGCGCGGCATGCCGCTCCATCTGCTCGGCCGCGGCCAGCGCGATGCGCCCGGCCGGCGACAGCTCGATCCGGCCCTGCACCGATTCGGCCACCGGCGCGCCCAGCGCCGTCTCCAGGCGCCGCAGGCGTCGGATCACGGTGGCATGGGTCAGCCCAAGCTCGCGCGCGCAGGCGGCGTAGCTGCCCGAGCGGGCCAGCACGGCCAGCGTCAGCAGATCGTCCCAATGGGTGGTTCCGGCTGTTCTTTTTTGCACAGTGCCTCGTCGGAATCTGGCATGGTGAATCGGCAAGCCGAACCCTATCATGGCGGCATCGCACGATGTCGTGCATTCGATGAAGGAGAGCCTTCCATGCCGCAAGCCAAGACCCTGATGGATTTCGCCGGCGCGACCCGCAAGCCGGCCGACTGGCAGCAAGCCAGCCTGGTGCTGATCGACCACCAGCGCGAGTACGTCGACGGCAGCCTGCCGCTGTCCGGCATGGCCGAGGCGGTGGCCGAGTGCCAGCGCCTGCTGGCGGCCGCGCGCAAGGCCGGCGCACCGGTGGTGCACATCCAGCACCACGGGCAGCCGGGCGGGGCGATCTTCGATCCGCAGGGTCCTTATGCCGAACTGATCGCCGAGCTGGCGCCGGCGCAGGGCGAGACCGTGATCGTCAAGCATCTGCCTAACGCCTTCGCCGGCACGGCGCTCGCCGACACGCTCGGCAAGACCGGCCGCAAGCAGCTGGTGATCGCGGGCTTCATGACCCATATGTGCGTCAGCGCGACGGCCCGCGCCGCGCTCGACCTTGGCTTCACCACCACGGTGGTCGCAGCCGCCTGCGCGACGCGCGATCTGCCCGATCCGGTCAACGGCGAGGTGGTGCCCGCCGCGGTCGTGCATCGCACCGCGTTGACGGAATTGAACGATCTGGTGGCGCTGGTGGTGCCGGATGCGGGAGCGTTGGCGGGGTAAGGTGTACAATCGCCGGGTAAGCGCCTGGACCAAATCTTGACAGCGCTCTCGGTATACGACGGACGTCACGATCCAGGACGCAAAAGAGAAGAAGGGCCGCTTGATGCGGCCTTTCGACTTTCTACTCGCCAGTTCCTTCCTACGCCACCGCCCCGCGCACCACCCTTGGCCCGACCTCGTTGGCCGCCACCGCCGCGGTGCGCGCCAGCACCGGCACCAACGCCGCCCCGGTATGGCTGCCCGGCGTGCGTGCCAGCACGTCCGGCGGCGCGGCCGCGACGATGGTGCCGCCGCCGTCGCCGCCTTCCGGGCCGAGATCGATGACCCAGTCGGCTTCGGCGATCACGTCGAGGTCGTGCTCGATCACCACCACGCTGTGGCCGCCGTCGACCAGACGGTGCAGCACGCGGATCAGCTTGGCCACGTCGGCCATATGCAGTCCCACGGTCGGCTCGTCCAGCACGTACAGCGTGTGCGGCGGCTTCTGGCCGCGGCGCGTGATGTCGTCGCGCACCTTGGCCAGTTCGGTGACCAGCTTGATGCGCTGCGCCTCGCCGCCCGACAGCGTCGGCGACGGCTGGCCCAGCGTCAGATAGCCCAGGCCCACGTCCTTGAGCAGCTGCAGCGGATGCGCGATGTTCGACTGCGCGGCGAAGAATTCCACCGCCTCGTCGATCTCCATCGTCAGCACCTCGCCGATATTGCGGCCGCGCCAGCTGACCGCCAGCGTCTCCGCATTGAAGCGCTGGCCGTGGCAGACGTCGCACAGCACCTTGACGTCCGGCAGGAAGCTCATGCCGATGGTGCGCACACCCTGGCCCTCGCAGGCCGGGCAGCGGCCGTCGCCGGTGTTGAACGAGAAGCGGGACGCGGTATAACCGCGGGCCTTCGCTTCCAGCGTCTCGGCGAACAGCCGGCGGATCGCGTCCCAGACGCCGATATAGGTGGCCGGACAGGAGCGCGGCGTCTTGCCGATCGGAGTCTGGTCGACCTCGAGCACGCGATCGATCGCGTCCCAGCCGGTCACCGCCTCGCAGCCCTGCCAGACATGCTGGACGTCGAGCTTCTTCACGCCCACGCCCTTGCTGGCGCCCGCGGCGGGCTCGGCCTGCGCCGACTTGCGCGCGCGGCGCGTGGCCGGTGACGACAGCACCGAACGGCCGACCGCATCGAGCAGATTGGTCATCAGCACATCGCGCGCCAGCGTGGACTTGCCCGAGCCGCTGACGCCGGTGATCGCCACCAGCCGCGACAGCGGCAGGCTGGCGGTGACATTGCGCAGGTTGTGCAGCGTGGCGCCGTGCACGGTCAGCCAGCGCTCTGGCACCGCCGTGTCGGCGGCGCTCGCCTTGCCTCGCGCTGGCGCCGTGACCGGCCGGCGCGCCTGCAGCGGATGGACGATCGGCCGCGCCAGGAACTGCCCGGTCAGCGACGAGGGCTGTGCCGCCAGGTCGGCGACGCCGCCCTGCGCGACCACATGGCCGCCGCGCTTGCCGGCGCCGGGGCCGATGTCGATGATGTGGTCGGCGCGGCGGATCGTGTCCTCGTCGTGCTCGACCACCACCAGCGTATTGCCCTTGTCGCCAAGCTTGCGCAGGGCGTCGAGCAGGATGCGGTTGTCACGCGGATGCAGGCCGATGGTCGGTTCGTCGAGCACGTAGCAGACGCCCTGCAGATTGCTGCCGAGCTGCGCCGCCAGCCGGATCCGCTGCGCCTCGCCGCCCGACAGGCTGGGCGCGGCGCGGTCCAGGCTCAGATAGCCCAGGCCCACCTCCTCGAGGAATTCGAGCCGGCTGCGGATTTCGCTGACCACGTCGCGCGCGATCTCGGCGTCGCGGCCGCGCAGCGTCAACTGCTCGATCCACGCGCGGGTCTGCGACACGGTCCACTGCGCGATGTCGACGATCGATCGGCCGGCAAAGCTGACCGCGCGCGCGGCCGAGTTCAGCCGCGTGCCGTGGCACGAGGGGCAGGCCGCATGGCCGACGCCTTCGGGCTCGATCTCTTCCGACGGGAGCGTCTGCTCGCGGCCGCGTTCGTCGCCGCCGATCACGCTGTCGTCATAGGCGGCGCGCTGCTCGCGCGTCAGCGCGAGGCCGGTGCCGACGCAGCTCTCGCACCAGCCGTGCTTGCTGTTGTACGAGAACATGCGTGGATCGAGCTCGGGATAGCTGGTGCCGCAGGTCGGGCAGGCGCGCTTGGTCGAGAACACCTTGGTCTGGCCGACGCCGTCGCCGTTGTGGCCGTTGCCGAACGCCTCGCGCAGGCCGTCCAGCGGCGCGAGCAGATGCATCACGCCCTTGCCGTGCTCGAGCGCCTGCTCCAGCAGCGCGCGCAGCGCGCCCTCGTTGTCGGGCGAAACCACCAGGTCGCCGACCGGCAGCTCGATCGTGTGTTCGCGGAAGCGGTCCAGCCGCGGCCACGGGTCGACCGGCAGGAAGGCGCCGTCGACACGCAGATGCGTATGGCCGCGCGCCTTGGCCCATTTGGCCAGGTCGGTATAGACGCCCTTGCGGTTGACCACCAGCGGCGCCAGCAGGCCGACATGCTGGCCGCGGTATTCGCGCAGCAGCTGCGCGACGATCGATTCGGGGCTCTGCGCGCTGACCGGCGTGCCGTCGTGCACGCAGTGCTGCAGGCCGAGCTTGACGTACAGCAGCCGCAGGAAGTGCCAGACCTCGGAGGTGGTCGCCACCGTGCTCTTGCGGCCGCCGCGCGACAGGCGCTGCTCGATCGCCACGGTCGGCGGAATGCCGAACACCGCGTCGACCTCGGGCCGGCCCGCCGGCTGCACGATCGAGCGCGCGTAGGCGTTCAGCGATTCGAGATAGCGGCGCTGCCCCTCGTGGAACAGGATGTCGAAGGCCAGCGTCGACTTGCCCGAGCCCGATACGCCGGTCACGACGTTGAACTTGTTGTGCGGGATATCGACGTTCAGCGACTTCAGGTTGTGCTCGTGCGCGTTGACGATGCGCACCACGTTCTCGCCCTGGACCTCGGCCAGCGCGCGCCGCGCGCGGCGGGCCGCCGGCGAGCCGTGCGCCGACTGCAGCCGCAGCGCGTCGTGCTCGGCCTGCGCATCGCTGCGGCCGATCTGGCTTTCGTACTGCAGCAGCGCCGCGCCGGTATGCGAGTGGGCGCAGCGCTTGACGTCGTCCGGCGTGCCGGCGCAGACGAGCTGGCCGCCGGCGTCGCCCCCTTCGGGGCCCAGGTCGATCAGCCAGTCGGCCGCGCGGATCACGTCCAGGTTGTGCTCGATCACGATCAGCGAATGCCCGCCATCGAGCAGCTTGCCGAAGGCGCGCATCAGCTTGGCGATGTCGTCGAAGTGCAGGCCGGTGGTCGGCTCGTCGAACATGAACAGCCGGCCCTCGCTGGCGTCCGGCGCGACGCGCTTGCGCGCCGCCTGCGCGGTCTCGGCGAGGAAGCCGGCCAGCTTCAGGCGCTGCGCCTCGCCGCCCGACAGCGTCGGCACCGGCTGGCCCAGCTTCACGTATTCGAGGCCGACGTCGACGATCGGCTGCAGCACGCGCAGCACCTCGGCATCGGCGGCGAACAGCGCCACCGCCTCGCTGACGGTCAGCTCCAGCACGTCGGCGATGCCCAGCGCCCGGCCGCCGCGTTCGATCTTCACTTCCAGGATTTCGGCGCGATAGCGGCTGCCGTCGCAATCGGGGCAGCGCAGGTAGACGTCGGACAGGAACTGCATCTCGACGTGCTCGAAGCCGGAGCCGCCGCAGGTCGGGCAGCGTCCGTCGCCGGAATTGAAGCTGAAGGTGCCGGCGGTGTAGCCGCGCTGCTTGGCCAGCGGCGCCTTGGCGAACAGCTTGCGGATCTCGTCGAAGGCGCCGACATAGCTGGCCGGATTGGAGCGCGCGGTCTTGCCGATCGGCGACTGGTCGACGAACACGGCATCGCCGATCTGCTCGGCGCCGACCAGCGCGCGGTGCGCGCCGGGGGCTTCGGTGGCGCGGCCGAAATGGCGGGCCAGCGCGGGGTGCAGCACGTCCTGGATCAGCGTCGACTTGCCCGAGCCCGATACGCCGGTCACGCAGACCAGGCGCTGCAGCGGGATCGACACGGTGACGTCCTGCAGGTTGTGTTCGCTGGCGCCTTCGAGCACCAGCCGCGGCGTGGCCTCGTCGACCGGCCGGCGGACCCAGTCCGACGCATCGGCGACGCGGCGCTGGCCGCCCAGGTATTGCCCGGTCAGCGTGCCGGCGTGGCGGATCTCGGCCGGCGTGCCGTCGTAGACGATCTCGCCGCCGCGCTCGCCCGGGCCCGGGCCCATGTCGATCAGGCGGTCGGCGGCCAGCATCACCGACGGATCGTGCTCGACCACCACCAGCGTATTGCCGGCATCGCGCAGCCGCCGCATCGCCTCGACGATGCGGTTCAGGTCGCGCGGGTGCAGGCCGATGCTCGGCTCGTCGAGCACGAACAGCGTGTTGACCAGCGAGGTGCCGAGCGCGGTGGTCAGGTTGATCCGCTGCACCTCTCCGCCGGACAGCGTGCGGCTCTGGCGGTCCAGCGTCAGATAGCCGATGCCGACGTCGCACAGATACTTGAGCCGCGTGCGCACCTCGGTCAGCAGCAGCTTCAGCGCGTCGTCGAGCAGCACGCTGGGCAGCGTCAGCGTGTCGAAGAAACGGCGGATCCGTTCGATTGGCAGCAGCATCAGGTCGTGCACGGTCAGGCCGGGCAGGGCCTCCAGCTGCTCGCGCCGCCAGGCCACGCCGCGCGGCATCACGCGGCGGGCCGGGTCGAGCACCGCGTCCGCGTTCTCGCGCGAGCCCAGGCGCCACAGCATCGCCTCGGTCTTGAGCCGCGCGCCGCCGCAGGTGTCGCACAGCGTGTAGCTGCGGTACTTCGACAGCAGCACGCGGATATGCATCTTGTAGGCCTTCGACTCCAGGTAGTCGAAGAAGCGGCGCACGCCGTACCACTGGCTGTTCCACTTGCCGTTCCAGGCGGGGTCGCCGTCGATGACCCAGTCGCGCTGTTGCTGCGTCAGCTCGGCCCACGGCGTGTCGCGCGGAATGCCGGCGCGCGCGGCGTAGCGCATCAGGTCGTCCTGGCACTCCTTCCAGGCCGGTGTCTGCATCGGCTTGATCGCGCCCTGGCGCAGCGTCTTGCGGCCGTCGGGGATCACCAGGCCGAGATCGACGCCGATCACGCGGCCGAAGCCGCGGCAGGCCTCGCAGGCGCCGTAGGCGGAGTTGAACGAGAACAGCGCCGGCTGCGGATCGGCATAGCGCAGGTCGCTCTCGGGGCAGTGCAGGCCGGTGGAGAAGCGCCAGATGGTCGCTTCGGCGTCGCCGCCTTCCGCGGAGGCGGCGTCGCCCTCGGGCAGTACGTAGATGTTGACGCGCCCGGCGCCGCGCTTGAGCGATGATTCGATCGCCTCGACGACGCGGGCCTTGTCGGCACGCTGCAGGCGGAAGCGGTCGGCCACCACGTCGAGCATCTTGCGCGGGCCGGTCGGCGAGTTGACCACCCGCTGCGCCTGCACGCGGGTATAGCCGCTGACCGACAGCCATTGCGCGATCTCTTCCTCGCTCGCCGATTCCGGCAGTTCTACCGGGAAGGTGACCGCCAGGCGCGGGTCGCCGTCGCGGGTGCGCTCGAGCAGTTCGGCGTAGATCGTCTCGGGGGTGTCGTGGCGTACCGGCAGCGCCGTTTCGCGGTCGAACAGCTGGGCGGCGCGGGCGAACAGCAGCTTCAGGTGGTCGTTCAGCTCCGTCATGGTGCCGACCGTCGAGCGCGAGCTGCGCACCGGATTGGTCTGGTCGATCGCGATGGCCGGCGGCACGCCCTCGACGCGCTCGACCTGGGGCCGGTCCATCCGGTCGAGGAACTGGCGGGCGTAGGCGCTGAAGGTCTCGACATAGCGCCGCTGCCCCTCGGCATAGAGGGTATCGAAGACGAGGCTCGATTTGCCGGAGCCGGACGGACCCGTGACCACCGTCATTTCGCCGGTGCGCAGGTCCAGATCGACTTGCTTGAGATTGTGCTGACGCGCGCCGCGGATGCGGATGACGCCGGAAGACATGGGGAGGAATCCTTTCGATGGCCGCACCGCGCCCAGGGCCGGGGCGGTGGAAAGTCGGGCGTAAACTTTAGCAAAAGTCCCGCGGACGCGTCCGGATGCCACGCCGGCGCCGCCTGGCGGCCCGCCACGGGTCACCGGACGTGGTCCGCCGCACCGACTGCCGCCTGCCTCCGGCGCGCCCCTTTGCACAGATTCCGGGTGTTTTCAAGAAGACTCCGCTTGCCGCGCCCCATAGCATGGCCGCGCCGGCGGTGGGCGCGTCCGGTCGAGCGGCATACCGCTCCGCCTCCGGAACCCCGCAGGCAGCCCCGGCGGCCGCCGGCACCAGCCATCGGCGCCCACCCGCGGCCACCCACAGCGACCCGCCAGCCCACCGCCGCCCCTCACGCCGCCAGCCCGTCGCCTCGGCACCCGGCTGGCAACCGGTGCCGCGACCCTCCGCGGCGCCCATCCCAAATGCCAGGAGAACACGCATGGTGCTACCAACCAGGAGTTTCATCGATGCCAAGCCTGCCGGTGCGCCGGGCGGCGCATCGACCGTGGAAGAGACGGCGGTCGCCGACCTGCACGCGGCCATCGCGCGTGGCGACGCGGCGGCGATCGACAAGCTGGCGGCCGCGCAACCGACGCTGCTGCGCCTGCCGGACCGCGATGGCAACAGCGCGCTGCACCTGGCGATGCTCGCCGGCGGCGAGCTGAAGACCGTCGAAGCGCTGCTGCGGCACGGCGCCGATCCGGCGCTGACCAACGCCAACGGCGATACCGCGCTGCATCTGGCGTTTCAGCTCCGGCCGTCGGCGCCGCAACTGGTGCGCACGTTGCTGCGCCAGCTGGAGGAGCAGGGCGCCCACGCCGCGAAGCTGGCGCTGTCGGCCCGCAATGCCGATCGTCTGCCGCCGGTGGCACTGGCACCGCTGGCGGACGGCGATGCGATGGCAGGCGACGCGGCACTGTCGGCGACCATCGGCGAACTGGTGGCGGACTATCTCGGCTGGCTCGCAAGCAGCGGCACCGACGGACTGGCGCACGCCGCCGGCAACGGCGACATCGCGCAACTGACGCCGTGGCTGGCGCGGGCCGAATCGTTGTCGCTGCCGCTGTCGCCGCGGGGCCACGGAGCACTGGCCATCGCCGCGGGGCGCGGCCAGCTGGCGGCGATGCGCGAGCTGATCGCGGCGGCGCAGCCGCACGGCGCCTGGCTGGTCGACCTGGCCTCCTTCCCGGACGGCGAAACGCCGCTGGCGCGCGCCGCCACCTTCGGCCAGCGCGAGGCCGTGGCGCTGCTGCTCGCGCATGGGGCGGCGGTCGACGGCCGCGATGCCGCGCGCCGCACGCCGCTGATGCGCGCCACGGTCTACGGCCATGCGGACGTCGCCGCGACGCTGCTGGCGGCCGGCGCCGATCCGCGCGCGCGCCAGGCCGAAGGCTGGACGCCGCTGCACTACGCCGCCGCGGCGCTGCATCCGGAGGTGGTCGCGATGCTGGTGATGCATGGCGCCGGCGATGGCATCCAGCAGCGCAACGCCGCGATGCGCACGCCGCTGCTGCTGGCGGTCGGCAGCGACGAGCTCGGGCGGTCCCCGGCCGTGCGTGCGCGCACGGTGGCCTTGCTGCTGCAGGCGGGCGCCAGCGTCGATGCGGCCGATCAGCGTGGCATGACGGCGCTGATGGTCGCCGCACGGTCCGGTGATGCCGGCGTGGTTGGACTGCTGCTCGATGCCGGCGCCAATGCGCAGCTGCGCAATGCGAAGGGGCACACCGCGCTGACGCTGGCGCAGTCCGCGGGACAGCGCGAAGTCGCCGCGCTGCTGGCGCCGCGGTCACCGGTCTGAGTGAAGGCCCGACGCGAGCGCCGGGCCGCGGATTCAGCGCAAGGCCGTGGTTGCCGGGGCGGCGGCCCGGCCCTGCGGCGCTTCGCCGGTTTCCGCCTCGGCCTGCCACCAGCCGCCGCCCAGCGCCTGCAGCAGCGCGGCGGAATCCGCCAGACGGTCGGCGCTGGCACGCGTCAGCGCCAGCGTGGTCTCGCGATGCTGGCGTTGCGCATCGATCAGCGCCAGCTGGCTGACGCCGCCGAGCCGGTATTGCTCGGTGACGATGGCCAGCGTCGAGGCGGCGCGCTGGGCCGCTTCCGCCCGCGCGCGCAGCGTGGCGGCATCGCTGTGGACCGCCTGCAGCGCATCGGCGACCTCGCGCAGCCCCTGCAGCACCGCCTGCCGGTGCGCCGCCAGCGCCTGCCGATAGGCCGCCTGCGCGGCGCGTTGCCGCGCCCGCAGCGCGCCGCCGCGAAACACCGGCTGCACCAGTCCCGCGGCGACATTCCACACATTGAGGTGATCGAACAGATCGCCGGCCCGGCGCGTTTGCATGCCTGCGCTTGCCGACAGCGTCAGGCTCGGATACAGGTTGGCGGTGGCCACGCCGATATCGGCGCTGGCCCGATGCAGCAGCGCCTCGGCCGCGCGGATATCGGGACGCCGGCGCGCCAGCGCCGACGGCAGGCTGACCGGCAAGGCGTCGGGCAGCCGCAGTTCGGCAAGGCGAAATACCGGCACGGCGCCGGCTGTTGCGCTCGAGCCGGGTTCGCCCGGTTCGCCCGCGGCGTCCGGCGGCAATCCCAGATAGATCGCCAGCTGATGCCGCGTCGCCGCCAGCTGCCGCGACAGGCCGGGCAGCAGCGCCTCGGTCTGCGCCAGTTCGCCGCGCTGGCGCTCGGCCTCGACCGCGGCGGTCCCGCCGAGCGCGACGCCTTGCTCGACGATCGCCAGCTGCCGCCGCTGCGCGTCGATCAGCGCCTCGTTGTCGTCGATCTGCGCGCGCAGGCTGGCCTCGCGAATGGCCGCGGTGACGACATTGGCGGCGAGCGACAGCCGCGCGGCCTCGAGTTCGTAGCGCTGGAAGTCGACCGCCGCGCGCAGGCCTTCGAGTTCGCGCCGCTGCGCGCCGAACAGGTCCAGCACATACGAGACGCGCACCGAGGCGCCATACAGCGTGAACGGCGGGGGGCTGGGAAAGGCGGTGATGCCCATCGATTCGATATTGACCTGCTGGCGGGCCGCGTCGAGCCGCGCATCGATGGCGGGCCACTGCGCGATGCCGGCCGCGGCCGCGTAGTCGTGCTGCGCCCGTTCAAGACTGGCCTGCGCCTGCGCCAGCGTCGGGCTGTTGGCCAGCGCGGTGCGGATCGCGCCGTCGAGCGCCGGGCTGCCGAACAGCGACCACCACTGCGCCGGCACGTCGGCGCCGTCGACCAGATGCTGCGCGTCGCCGTGCCGCGCGGGCGTCGTCGCCGAGGTCGTGGTCGGCGGCAGCGGCGCGGCGCCATAGCGCGCGCTGTCCGGGGCGGGCGGTGCGACGAAGTCCGGGCCGACCGCGCAGCCGGCCAGCAGCGCTGCGGCGGCAAGCGGCGCCAGCCGTTTGCATCGGAACGCGGACAGGGTCATGGCAATCTCCTTGCGGGCATCGACGTAGGGCGTGCGCATCGGCCGGCCCTCAATCGAGCGTACGGCGATAGAAGCGCACCGCGATCGCCATCACCACCGCGGTGAACAGCAGCAGCGGCCAGACATTGGGCCAAAGCTCGGCCCAGCCGCTGCCCTTGAGCAGGATGCCGCGGATCATCCGGTGGAAGTAGGTCATCGGCAGCAGGTTGCCGATCGCCTGCGCCCACTGCGGCATGCCCTGGAACGGGAACATGAAGCCCGACAGCAGGATGCCGGGCAGGAAATAGAAGAAGGTCAGCTGCATCGCCTGCAGCTGGTTCTGCGCCAGCGACGACAGCGTGATGCCGACCGTCAGGTTGGCAGCGATGAACAGCAGCGCCGCCAGGTAGACCGCGACCACCGAGCCGACGAAGGGCACGCCGAAGACCCAGCGCGCCGCCAGCAGGATGATGGTGCTCTGGATCAGTCCGATGAAGACATAGGGCACGATCTTGCCGCTCATCACTTCCAGCGGGCGCACCGGCGTGGCGAGCAGGTTTTCCATCGTGCCGCGCTCGCGTTCGCGCGTCATCGCCAGGCCGGTCATCATCACCATCGTCATCGACAGGATCACGCCCATCAGGCCCGGCACGATGTTGTACTGGGTCAACCCCTCGGGGTTGTAGAGCCGGTGCACCTGCACGTCGAAGGCGGGCTTGCCGCTGGCGAGACGGGACAGCGGTCCCTTCAGGTCCTTGTCGGCGACCGCGACGGGCATCTGCGACAGCGCGGCCAGCGCGGCGCCGGTGGCCGACGGGTCGGTGGCGTCGGCCTCGACCAGCACCGCGGGCCGTTCGCCGCGCAGCAGCCGGCGCGTGAAGTCAGGCGGAATGGTGACGACGAACTGCAGCTCGCCGCGCATCAGGGCCTCGCGTCCCGCCGCCTCGTCGGGCAGCGTGCCGACCACGCGGAAATAGCGCGAGGCCTGCATGCTGGCGACCAGCGAGCGGGTGAATTCGCTGTGGTCGGCGGCGATGACGCCGGTGGGCAGCTGGCGCGGGTCGGTATTGATCGCGAAGCCGAACAGCAGCAGCTGCAGCACCGGCAGCCCGACGATCATGCCGAAGGTCACGCGGTCGCGGCGCAGCTGCAGGAATTCCTTCAGCACGATGCTCCACCAGCGCCGCAGCGAGAAGCCGAGGCGTTCGCCGTGTGCGCGCGCCTCGCCCCTCATTGCCGGGCACCCCCCGCTCGCGCAGGGGTCTCGCCCTCGGCGCGCATATTGTCGTCGGCCCGTTTCATCATGTGGATGAACACGTCCTCCAGGCTGGTGTCCACCGGCGCGATCCGATGCGAGCCTTCGGCGGCAAGCCGCCGCAACGTGGCTTCCAGCGCGGCCGCGTCGCGGCCGGTCACGTGCAGCGCGTTGCCGAACACCACGGTCTGCTCGACCGCCGGCTCGTCGGCGAGCCGGCGCGACAGCGCGTTCAGGTCGCCGACCTCGACCGACCAGGTCGACAGGCTCTGCGCCGCCACCACCTGTTCGGCGGTGCCCTGGGCCAGCAGCTTGCCGTAGGCGATATAGGCGAGCTTGTGGCAGCGTTCGGCCTCGTCCATGTAGTGCGTGCTGACCAGCACCGAGATGCCGCGCGCGGCCAGCCGGTGCAACTGCTCCCAGAAGTCGCGGCGCGCCTTCGGATCGACGCCGGCGGTCGGCTCGTCGAGCAGCAGCAGTTCCGGTTCGTGCAGCAGGCACGCCGCCAGCGCCAGCCGCTGCTTCCAGCCGCCCGACAGCGCGCCGGCGAGCTGGCGCGCGCGGCTGGCCAGTCCCAGTCCGTCGAGCGCGTGCTCGACCGCCGCCTTGCGATCGGGCACGCCGTAGACGCGTGCGACGAAGTCGAGGTTCTCGCGGATCGACAGGTCTTCCCAGTACGAGAATTTTTGCGTCATATAGCCGACGCGGCGCTTGATCTGCGCGCTGTCGCGCAGGATGTCGAAGCCCAGGCAGGTGCCGTGGCCCGCGTCGGGCGTCAGCAGCCCGCACATCATCCGGATCGACGTGGTCTTGCCGCTGCCGTTGGGGCCGAGGAAGCCGAAGATCTCGCCGCGGCGCACCTGCAGCGTCAGGCCGTCGACCACCTGCTTGTCGCCGAAGCGCTTGCCGAGGTCGTGCACGTCGATCGCCAGTTCGGGCGCGCCGCGCTCGGCCGCCGAAGTGCCGGCTGGCACGGTGCCGTTCATGGGCGTGCTCCGCTTGCCGCTGCTGCCGATGCGGGTGCGGTGCCTCCGGCTGCGGCCGGCTCGACCTCCACCGGCTGGCCCGGATGCAGCCGCGCCGCGTCGGCAGGCGCCGGGTGCGCCTCGACCAGGAAGACCAGCTTGCGCCGCGTTTCGTTGCTGTAGATCACCGGCGGCGTGTATTCGGCCTGGCTCGAGACATAGCGGATGGTGGCGGGGATCGCGGCGCCGCAGCCGTCGCAGGTCAGCCGTACGGCTTGCCCGGGCCGCAGCGTGCCGATCGCCGCTTCGGGCACGAAGAAGCGGATCTTGACGTTGCCCGGCGGCAGCAGCCGCACCACCGGACTGCCCGCCGGCACCCATTCGCCCTGCCGGTAGAGCGTGTCGTAGACCAGGCTGGCCGCGGGCGCGGCGATCGCCTTGCGCGACAGCCGCCAGTCGGCCTGCGCCAGCGCGGCGCGCGCGGCCTCGACCTGGGCCTGCTGCGCCCCTCGGCGCGCCTCGCGGCCGGGCAGGCGCGCCACCGCCAGATCGCTGCGCAGTTCGCGCACACGGGCGGCGTCGGCCTGCGCGGTGGCGCGGATCTGCTCGAGCTGGGCCTGCGGAATCGCGCCGATGCGCAGCTGGGCCTCGTCGCGCACCAGCGCGGCGGCGCTGCGCTGCGCCGCGGCTTCGGCCTGCGCCAGTTGCGCGCGGATCGCGTCGATCTCGGGCGGCCGCCGCCCGGTCTGCAGATCGGCGAACTCGGCCTGGGCGGCTTCGAGTTGCGCCACCGCCTGGGCGCGCGCGGCCGATTCTTCCTCGGTCTCCAGCGCAAACAACGGCGCGCCGGCGGCGACCTGCTGGCCGCGTTCGACGGTCAGCCGTTCCAGCCGTCCGGCGAACGGCGAGGCGAGATGGACGAACTCGCCTTCGACATAGCCCTGCCAGCGCGGCAGGGGCGCATCGCCGCACGCCGCCAGGCCCAGTGCCGCCGCCAGTGCGCAAGCCGGCAACAGCCTGGCGCGCCGGGCGCCATGCCGGTGACGCTGGCGCGGGTCGAGGGGCGAGGGGGTGGCGTCTGGCATGGCGGCTCGATGGTGCGGGTCAGCGGCGTTCGGCTGGGCGGCCCCGGCGGCCGCTTGTGCCGGGGTCGACTGAGCGGATGCCATGCGTCAGCAGCGCGCGCGCATGCGAGACCATGGCATCGACATCGACGGCATCGGCGCCGGGCAGACGCCGCCAGATATGGCCGGTCGCCAGCGGCAGCAGCGCCAGCCCGATCACCGAGACCATCAGCAGCGGCGGCGCGAGTGCGGCATCGATGCGGCCGCGCTCGCGCGCGGCGCTCAGCGCGGCGACCACGACGCCCAGCCGCTGCAGGCCGAAGCGCTGCATCACGCGTTCGCGCAGCTGGCCCTCGCCGGTGACGATCTCGCGCACCCACAGCGCCGGAAACCAAGGCGTGGCGACGGCCGCACGGATCAGCCGCTCGGCAATGCCGGCCAGCAGCGCGGCGGGGTCGGCGGCCATGTCGGCAGCTGCGTCGCCGGCCTTGGCATTGGCACTGCCATTGGCATCATCGGGCCCGGCCGGCGCAAACACGCGGTCGACCAGCGGCCCCAGCCGTTCCTCGGCGACCGCATCGAGCAGGCGGCCGCGGTCGCCGAAGTAGTAGTGGACCAGCGCCGGCGTCACGCCGGCACGGGCCGCGATGGCCTTGACCTGGGTCGCCGCGATGCCGTGCTCGGCAAACAGCGTGACGGCGGCGTCGAGCAGGCGCTCGCGCTGGTCTTCGGCGGCAAGCGCGCGCCCCGGTCCGCGCGCCGGTGCGCTGCCGAGGCTCTTGACCGCTGCGGCGCTGCGACCCGGACGCCCAGGGCGGCGCAGCGGGGCGCCTTCCTGCGGTGAAGCGGGCAGGGCGGCAGCGGAAGCGGCGGAGGAGCGGGAGCGGCGGGCGGTCATGGTCGGGATCTCGTTCGCTGGATATTAATTGGCACATTAATTAATTCAAGGCCTGTTACAAAGAAGCCGGCGTTGCGCTGTCGCGCGCACGCCGGCCTGGCCTTGCCTTGCCTTGGGGGGTTACTGCCGCGCGTTGCGCCGGTTATCCGGCCACGGCGTGTTGAAGTTGGTGCGGAACGGGTTGATGTCGAGGCCGCCGCGCCGCGTATAGCGCGCGTAGACCGCCAGCTTGACCGGCTTGCACTGGCGCAGCACGTCCACGAAGATGCGCTCGACGCACTGCTCGTGGAACTCGTTGTGGTTGCGGAAGGAGATCAGGTATTTCAGCAGCCCCTCCTGGTCGATCGGCGCGCCGACATAGCGGATCTGCACGCTGCCCCAGTCGGGCTGGCCGGTGACCAGGCAGTTCGACTTCAGCAGATGCGAGACCAGCGTCTCCTCGACCGGCGTCTCTTCCTGATCCGCGCGCAGCAGCTGCGGCGCCGGCTCGTAGATGTCGGTCTCGATATCGAGCCGGTCCAGCAGCAGGCCGTCGAGCTCGCCCATCTGCTGGCGGGCGAAGTCGGGTTCGGCGGTCAGCCGCACCTGCACCGCGCCGCCGGTCGCTTCGGACAGGTCCTGCCGCAGCAGCTGCTGCAGCGCCTCGGGGGATTCGAGCCGGGTCTGGTTGAAGCTGTTCAGGTACAGCTTGAACGATTTCGATTCGACGATGTTCGGCGTGTCGGCCGGAATGATGAAGCTGGCCAGCGCGACCTGGGGCTTGCCCTTCGGATTGAGCCAGGACAGTTCGTAGGCATTCCAGATGTCCACGCCGAAGAACGGCACCGCGCGGCCTTCGGGCAGGCCGATCTCGGCACGCTTGGGCGCGCGCGGAATCGGAAACAGCAGGCTGGCGTCGTACTCGGTCTTGTAGGCCGAGACTTTGCCCAGCGGCGAATGTTCGGGCACGGTCATGAGGACTCCTGTCGGGTTCCGCGATGCAAGGATTTGCGGTGGTTCGGGCGGTTCGGCGGCGCGGCGCAGGCCGTCACGCCAGGAACAGCTTGTAGACGGGGTTGTCGGTTTCTTCCCAGTGTAAGTAACCGAGCGTCGCAAGGAAGGCCTTGAATTCGCGCTTCTCGTTCTTCGGCACCTGGATGCCGACCAGGATGTTCGACGTGTCGGCGCCCTGGTTGCGGTAGTGGAACAGGCTGATGTTCCAGTTCGGGCTCATGCTCGACAGGAATTTCATCAGCGCGCCCGGGCGCTCCGGGAATTCGAAGCGGTACAGCAGCTCGTCCTGGGCCAGCGCGGAGTGCCCGCCGACCATATAGCGGATGTGCTGCTTGGCCAGCTCGTCGTTCGACAGGTCCAGCGCGGCAAAGCCGTGGCGGCGGAAGGCCGCGGCGATCTTGTCGCTTTCGGCGCGGCTGCCGATCTGCACGCCGACGAAGATGTGCGCGAGCTGGTTGTCGGCGATCCGGTAGTTGAACTCGGTCACGTTGCGCGTGCCCAGCTGTTCGCAGAAGCGGCGGAAGCTGCCGCGTTCCTCGGGGATGGTCACCGCGAACACCGCCTCGCGCGCCTCGCCGACCTCGGCCCGTTCGGCGACGAAGCGCAGGCGGTCGAAGTTCATGTTGGCGCCCGAGGCGATCGCCACCAGGTTCTTGCCCTTGAGCTTCTCGCGCTCGGCATACGCCTTCAGCCCGGCCACGGCCAGCGCGCCCGACGGCTCCAGGATGCTGCGGGTGTCCTGGAACACGTCCTTGACGCCGGCGCACAGCGCATCGGTATCGACCAGCACGATCTCGTCGACCAGCTCGCGCGCGATGCGGAAGGTCTCCTTGCCGGCCAGCTTGACCGCGGTGCCGTCCGAGAACAGGCCCACGTCCTTCAGCTCGACGCGCTTGCCGGCATCGATCGAGCGCTTCATCGCATCGGAATCGACCGTCTGCACGCCGATCACCTTGATCTCCGGCCGCACCGCCTTGATGTACGACGCCACGCCGGCGATCAGCCCGCCGCCGCCGATCGCGACGAACACCGCGTGGATCGGACCCGGATGCTGGCGCAGGATTTCCATCGCGACGGTGCCCTGGCCAGCGATCACCTCGGGATCGTCGAACGGATGGATGAAGGTCAGCTTGTGCTTGCGCTGCAGTTCGGCGGCGTGCTGGTAGGCGTCGCTGTACGACTCGCCGTGCAGCACCACCTGCACCCACTTGCCGCCGTGCTTGCGCACCGCGTCGATCTTGACCTGCGGCGTGGTCACCGGCATTGCGATGATGGCCTTGCACTCCATCCGCGCCGCGGCCAGCGCGACGCCCTGCGCGTGGTTGCCGGCCGAGGCGGCGATCACGCCGCGCTTCAGTTCGTCGGGCGTCAGCGAGGCCATCTTGTTGTAGGCGCCGCGCAGCTTGAACGAGAACACCGGCTGGGTGTCCTCGCGCTTGAACCAGACCCCGTTGCCGATTCGCGCCGACAGTTCGCGGGCGTAGGTCAGCTCGGTCTCCTGCGCCACGTCGTACACCTTGGCGGTCAGGATCTTCTTCAGGTAGTCGGGTTTGCTGGCTGTCTTGCGGGTCATGTCGACGACCGGCGCGGGGCCGGATTGGATGGACGGAAGAAGGCGGAGGGCCGGCGCTGGGGGCGGGGCGCAGGGGCGGCTCGGGGTCGCGGCGCGCTGTGCCGCTGCGTGGCTGCGCCGCCCCCGGCATCGGCCGTGGCATTCGGGAAACCGCTAATGATAAAGGATCGGGCGGCGCCGGGTCCGCATGGAGCACGGTGCCGCGCGACGGTGCACGCGGCTGAAGCGCGCCGCACCGCCGCAGTGCAGCGGGCGGCCCGGCGGATGCCCTGGTGACGCATCCGCCTTGTAGGACGCCGTCCGGTGGACGCTCGTCAAGCTATCGTGATACGGTGTGCGGCGATGTCATCCCTTCCGCTGATCGATCCCGATAACGCGCTATTCCTCGACTTCGACGGCACGCTGGCCGACCTGGCGCCACGCCCGGAGCTCGTGCAGGTCGAGGCGGGACTGGTGGGAACGCTGCGCACGCTGCACCGGCAGCTGGGCGGCGCGGTCGCGATCGTATCGGGGCGCACCATCGCCGAACTCGACGCCTTTCTCGCGCCGCTGCAACTGCCCACCGCGGGCGTGCACGGTGCCGAGCTGCGCGACGCCGAGGGCCGGCGGCTCGAGGTCCCGGCCCCCGATCTGGACCGGCTGCACCGCCGGCTCGAGGATTTCGCGCAGGCCCATCCGGGGCTGCGGCTCGAGCGCAAGCCGATGGCGCTGGCGGTGCACTACCGCGCGGCGCCCGAGCTCGAGACGCTGGTGCGCGAGCAGGTCGCCCAGGCGCTGGGCGATGTCAGCGGACTGGAAATGCTCCACGGCAAGATGGTGGTCGAGGTCAAGCCGGCCGGCGTCACCAAGGGCAGCGCGGTCGAGCTGATCATGCGTTCGCCGCCCTTCGCGGGCCGCATGCCGATCTTCGCCGGCGACGACGTGACCGACGAGGACGGCTTTGCGATGGTCGCCCATCTGGGCGGAGTCGGCGTGCTGGTCGGTCAGCGGCAGAGCGCCGCCACCGTCAGCGTGCCGGCGCCCGCGGACCTGCGCGCGTGGCTGCACCGCAGCGCCAGGGCGCTCGATGGCAGTCCCGCCGGCCCGGCGCCGGCCGCGCATGCCGGCGAGAGCCCCGGCGATAGTGCCACCGATATGGCGACCGACACAGCGGCCGACACCACGTCCGACACCGCGCCCGGCACCACGCCCGGCACCACGCCCGTCCCTGCGGCCGCCGCAGGCCCGTCCGGCACCGGCGCCAGCCCATCCGCGTCCACCACCTCATCCTGACAAGGGGGAAGTTTGTGAGTCAGCCCGAATCCGGCGTAGCGCGCAACCGCGCCGACGAGATCAACAGCGACGGCACACAGCAGGGCGGGCGATATTGCCCGCCTTCGCTATCGCTGGGCATGATCGGCAATTGCGCGTTCTCCGCGCTGGTCGATTCGCGCGGCCGCATCGTCTGGTGCTGCCTGCCGCGCTTCGATGGCGATCCGGTCTTCAACGCGCTGCTCGACCCGAGCGAGAACGCGGGCCATTTCTCGATCGAGATCGAGGACTTCGCCGAATCGCGCCAGTGGTACGAGCCGAACACCGCGGTGCTGCGCACGCGGCTGACCGACCGCCACGGCAACTGCCTCGAGATCACCGATTTCGCGCCGCGCTTCTTCCGCCTGGGCCGCTATTTCCGTCCGTTGACGCTGGTGCGGCGGATCCGCCCGGTCAAGGGCGCGCCGCGCGTGCGCGTCTCGATCGCGCCGCGCTTCAACTGGGGCCGCACGAAGCCGCAGACCTCGCGCGGCAGCAGCCATGTCCGCTTCATCGGCGACGACATGACGCTGCGGATGACGACCGACGCGCCGCTGACGTATGTGATGGCCAACACGCCGTTCCTGGTCACGCAGGGCATGAACTTCATCCTCGGCCCCGACGAGACGCTGCAGCACGGCGTCGACGAGACCGCGCGCGACTTCGAGCAGGAGACCATCTCGTACTGGAAGCTGTGGACACGCCGGCTGGCGGTGCCGCGCGAATGGCAGGACGCGGTGATCCGCGCCGCCATCACGCTGAAGATGTCGCTGTACGAGGAGACCGGCGCGATCGTCGCCGCGATGACCACCAGCATCCCGGAAGCGCCGCACAGCGGCCGCAACTGGGACTATCGCTTCTGCTGGCTGCGCGATGCCTTCTTCGTGATCCGCGCGCTGAACAGCCTGTCCGAAGTCGGCACGATGGAGGACTACCTGCGCTGGATGTCCAATGTGGTGATGCAGTCCAAGGACGGCCATATCCAGCCGCTGTACGGCATCGGCCTCGAACGCGAGCTGCCCGAGAGCGTGCTCGACCATGTCGCCGGCTACCGCGGCATGGGCCCGGTGCGGGTCGGCAACCAGGCGCAGGAACACTTCCAGCACGACGTCTACGGCAATGTGGTGCTCGGCGCCGCGCAGGCCTTCCACGACCACCGGCTGCTGCATCGCGGCGGCCCCGCCGAATACCGCGTGCTGGAGCAGGTCGGCGAGCAGGCGGTGCGCGTGTTCGGCACGCCGGACGCCGGCATGTGGGAGCTGCGCACCCGCGCAAGGGTGCATACGTCATCGGCACTGATGAGCTGGGCGGCCTGCGACCGGCTCGCCAAGATCGGCGACAAGCTGCAGCTGCCCTCGCGCGCGGCCTACTGGCGCAAGCATGCGGAGACGATGCGCGAGCGCATCCTGCGCGAGTCGTGGAGCGAGGAGCGCCAGGCCTTCGCCGAGAGCTTCGGCGGACGCGAGCTCGACGCCAGCGTGCTGCTGATGGCCGAGGTCGGCTTCATCGATCCGCGCGACGCGCGCTTCGTCGCGACGATCGAGCGGCTGGAAGAGGTGCTGTGCGACGGCCCGTACATGCGCCGCTACGAGGCGCCCGACGATTTCGGCAAGCCCGAGACCGCCTTCAATATCTGCACCTTCTGGCGGATCGATGCGCTGGCGCGTATCGGCCGCAAGGAACAGGCACGCGAGATCTTCGAGGCGATGCTGGCCGCGCGCAATCCGCTCGGCCTGCTGTCCGAAGACACGCATCCGGTCACCGGCGAGATGTGGGGCAATTTCCCGCAGACCTATTCGATGGTCGGCCTGATCAACGGCGCGATGCGCCTGTCGTCGCCATGGGACGCGGTGATCTGAGCCGGCCCCGATTCACCGGGCGGCGCGCGCCGGCGCGCCGCCTCACAGGAGGCCTATGTCAAGACTGGTAGCGGTATCCAACCGCGTCGCCGACCCCCGCAATGCCGCCGCCGGCGGACTCGCGGTGGCGCTCGGCGAAACGCTGAATGCCACCGGCGGGCTATGGTTCGGCTGGAGCGGCCGGGTCGTCGAGACCGCGCAGGGTGGCACGCCCGGAGAAGGCGAACTGCATCTGCAGCATGCCGGCGACGTGACGCTGGCCACGGTCGACCTGAGCCGCGAGGACCACGACGCCTACTACCTGGGCTACAGCAATGGCGTGCTGTGGCCGGTGTTCCACTACCGCGTCGATCTGGCCGATTTCGACGCCGGCCATCTGAACGTCTACCGCCGCGTCAACCAGCTGTTCGCGCGCAAGCTGGCGCCGCTGCTGCGGCCGGACGACATGATCTGGATCCACGACTATCACCTGATTCCGCTGGCCGCGGAACTGCGGGCGATGGGATGCGGGCAGCGCATCGGATTCTTCCTGCATATCCCGCTGCCGCCGCCGCCGATCCTGACCACGATTCCGCAGCACGAATGGCTGATGCGCGCGCTGTTCGCCTACGACCTGATCGGCTTCCAGAGCCAGGCCGACCTCGAGCACTTCGCGCGCTACGCGCAGTCCGAGGCGGGCGCCGAGCCGATGGGCGACCATCGCTACCGCGCCTTCCATCGCACCGTGCGGGCGCAGGCGTTTCCGATCGGCATCGACGTCGACGAGTTCGTGTCGCTCGGCAAGGGGCACGAGGCGCAGGAAACCTACGAGATGATGATGGGCCAGTACGCGCGCCGGCGGCTGCTGCTGGGCGTGGACCGTATGGACTATTCGAAGGGGCTGCCGGAGCGGCTCAAGGCGTTCCAGGCGCTGCTGGCGCAGTATCCCGAGAACCGTTCGAGCGCCACGCTGATCCAGATCGCGGCGCCGTCGCGCGAATCGGTCGACGCCTATGCCGATCTGCGCCGCCAGCTGGAAGGCATGTCCGGGTCGATCAACGGCGAGTACGGCGAACTGGACTGGATGCCGATCCGCTATATCCACCGCACCACGTCGCGCCGGCGCCTGCCGGGGCTGTGCCGGGCGGCGCGCGTCGCGCTGGTGACGCCGCTGCGCGACGGCATGAACCTGGTCGCCAAGGAATATATCGCCGCGCAGGACCCGGACGATCCCGGCGTGCTGGTGCTGTCGCGCTTCGCCGGCGCGGCCGAGCAGCTGAAGGAAGCGCTGCTGGTCAATCCCTACGATATCCAGGGCACCGCGCAGGCGATCCAGCAGGCGCTGCACATGCCGCTGGCCGAGCGGCAGAGCCGGCATCAGAAGCTGCTCGAGAACATCCGCGCCCAGGACGTGCACTGGTGGAGCCGCGAATACCTCCGCAGTCTGGCGGAGAGCGATCAGGGGTGAGCGAGGGAAACCACCTCCCTCTCCCCAGCCCTCTCCCCCTGAGGGGAGAGGGAGAACCCAATAGGGATGTCGGGCCTTGCTCCCCTCTCCCGCTCGCGGGAGAGGGGTCGGGGGAGAGGGAGAACCCAATAGGGAAGCGGGCGGCAAGCGGACTTTCTCCCCTCTCCCCTCGCGGGAGAGGCGTCGGGGGAGAGGGAGAACCCAATAGGGCAGCGGGCGGCAAGCGGGATTTTCTCCCCTCTCCCGCTGGCGGGAGAGGGGTCGGGGGAGAGGGCAGGCGGCGCGCGTTCAGCCGCAGCCAGTCAATGCAGATCCTCTGGCGTATCGATATCCCGGAAGGCGCCGTCGTGATCGGTCAGGATCCGTGTCACGGCCCGGCCCTGCAGCAGCGCCCGCGCCCCCTCGTCGCCGTCCAGCCGCAACAGCGCGTCGCGCCAGCCGGGGCCGAACGCCACCGGGTGGCCGCGCCGGTCGTCGCGCCATGGCGCGGCGATCGCTTCGCTGCTGGCCTCCGGTGTGACAATGCTCAGCGCCACCGCGCGCACCAGTTCGACCGTCAGCCACGGCATGTCGGCCAGCGCCACCAGCCATCCGCGCGCGTCGGCGCGGGCTTCGACCGCCGCCGCCAGCGCGGCGCCCATG
>NZ_JAJQJF010000023.1:0-88297 GCF_021213615.1 Cupriavidus sp. UGS-1
GGCGCTCCGGCCGCCGCCAGCAGCGCGCGATCGGCGTCCAGCAGGCCGGCTCCGCACGTGTTCGTATTGCTGCCGGTCGTGCAATAGGTATTGGCCGGATGCGGGCGCGCGCTGCTCTTGAGCAGCTCCGTCACTTGCGCCGTCGACAGGTTGCCATTGGCCGCCAGCATCAGCGAGGCCACGCCCGACACCATCGGCGCCGCAAAGCTCGTGCCTTGCGAGTTCACCAGCGTGTAGTTGCGCGCCGTCGTTTCGCCATCGTTGCTCAGCGTGCGGATCGTCGACGGCGGGGCCAGGCAGGTGTTGTTCGACACCTTGCTGTTGGCGCAGCCGCCGCCCGGCGCGCTGATCGCGATCTGCGGGCCGACGTTGGCATAGCTGGCGTTTTCGCCGTCGTTGACATGGGCGGTCACCGCGATCACGCCGCGGCAGTCGGCCGGCGCTTCGACCGCGCCGGCGCTGTTGCCGGCGGCGGCCACCACGACGACGCCGCGCGCGGCCAGTTCATCGACGGCCTGCTGTTCGAAGGTGCTGCAGCTGCCGGCGCCGAGGCTGATATTGACCACGCGTGCCGGCGTAGGGTTGTTCGGCACGTTCGGCACCGGCAGGCCGCCGGCCCAGCGCATCGCGTCGACGGTATCGGACAGCAGCGCGCCGCAGCGGCCGGAGACGCGCAGCGGCTGGATGCGGGCGCTCCAGTCGACCCCGGCAACGTCCTGGCCGTTGTTGGTCACCGCACCGAGCACGCTGGCGACGCGGGTGCCATGCCAGGTGCTGGGCCGCAGGTTCGGCGCGGCCGGCATGCCGGGACAGGCAAAACCCTGCGGCACGAAGTCGCCGGCGTCGGTCGGATCGCCGTCGCGGCCGTCGCCGTCCTGCGAAAACTGCGGATCGGCGATGAAGTCATAGCCGGCGACCAGCCGCGCGGCCAGGTCCGGATGCCGCAGCACGCCGGTATCGACCACCGCGATCACCAGGTTTTCATTGCCGCGCGAACGGTCCCAGGCCGCGGGCAGATTCGCGGCACCGGGCACCAGTGAAGGCGAGCCCAGATAGGGCTGGTTGATGGCGAATTCGGGATCGTTGGGGACCGTGTCGTGCGGCCGCAGCCAGCGGTCCGGCACCGCGTCGGCGACGCGCGGATCCTGGCGCAGCTGCGCGGCCACCGCCTCGGGATCGGCGCCCTTGCCGGCCGGCACGCCGAGCAGCGCCAGGTTGCCGCCCATCTGCCGCTTGACGGTCAGCCCGATGCCGGTCTGCTCGGCCACCTTGCGCACCTGTTCGGCGGCGGCCTCGGCCGGCATCAGCGCGCTGCCGGCCGGGGCATCCTTCCAGCGCACGATGATGTTGCCGCTGTAGACCGGTGCCGGACGGGCGTCCGGATTCGGGGCGGCCATCGCGGCCGAGGGGGGCAGCAGGGCGCCCGCCGAGATGGCGGCGGCCAGGACCAGACGCAGGGCGACGGGCGGAATCGAACGCGGCATGAACACCTCCGGGAAGGGCGAAGCCGGGGTGCAGCGGCCGGCGCTCGCGGGCATGTGGCTAAACGATAGTCACGGGAATGCGGTCGGGCAATCGGCGGCCGTCCGACAGCGCACGCTATCGGGGTGACGTTCGGGGCGGTTCGCTTGCCTCGATCCGCTTCTCGATCGGTTAACGGCCGCCGGCGCTGCGTCTTCAGTCGGCGGGCATGTCGCGCCCGGTCGGCTTGGGCCGGCTGGGCGTCAGGCGGCGGTCCGCCTCTGCCGCCTCGATCCGCGGCAGCGCGCGCAGCGTGGTGACCGCCTGCTCGATGGTGGCCTCCGGCGATGGCGAGATCGCGGTGACGAGCCAGGTGCCGCCCGACATCGGCCGCTTGACGACGAAGCGGATCGGTCCCTTGGCCTGGGCCAGCAGTTCGCCGGCCTGCAGCGAGGTATCGACGGCCGGCGGCGTGAAGCGCACCAGGATGTCGCCGACCGCGCGGTCGTCGGTGATGCTGCCCGGCGGCGGGACGGCCGGCTTCGAGCTGCAGGCGGCGGCCAGCGCCAGGCCGCACAGCGCCACCGCCAGTGTCAGCCGGCGCGTGGTGCGGCGCGCAGGTCGGCTCACCGGGCGGCGCGCCGCGCCGGCGGCGCCGGTCGTGGCGGACGGATCGTCGAGGGACGAGGGCGGCTTGGCGAAGAGCATGGGGTTTCCTGTGTCGGTGCGATTGATTGTTGCGAGTCGATGGTGCGTCGGCGCGTCGGTGCAGCCGTGCGCCGCCGGCGTCAGCTCGCCGCGCGGCGCGCGCGCCGGCCTTCCTTGGCCGCCGGGACTCCGCGCGCACCCTGCGCCAGCATTTCCTCCGCATGTTGCAGCGTGGTGGCGGTCACCGTCGCACCGCCCAGCATGCGCGCGGTCTCGACCACGCGGCCGGCGGCGTCGAGCACGCGGATCTGCGAGCGCGTCACGGCCTCGCCGCCATCGCTGACGGTCTCCTTGCTGACCAGCAGATGCGTGCCGGCCTGCGCGGCGACCTGCGGCAGGTGGGTCACGCACAGTACCTGGCGGGCGCGGCCCAGTTCCTGCAGCCGGCGGCCGACCACCTCGGCGACCGCGCCGCCGATGCCGGTATCGACCTCGTCGAAGATCAGCGTCGGCGTCGGCGCGGCCTCGCTGGTGATCACCGAGATCGCCAGGCTGATCCGCGCCAGTTCGCCGCCCGATGCGACCTTGGCCAGCGGCCGCGCGCTGACGCCCGCATGGCCCGCGACCAGGAACTCGACCTGTTCGAGTCCATGGCTGGCACCTTCGTCGATCGGATGCAGCGCCACGGTGAAGCTGCCGCCGGCCATCGACAGGCCCTGCATCGCCTCGGTGACCGCGGCCGACAGCCGCTCTGCGGCTTGGCGCCGGGCGTCGCTCAGGTGGCGCGCGATGGTCAGGTAGGCGGCGCGGGCCGCGGCCTCGCGCGCGGTGATCTTGTTCAGGTCCTGTGCGGCCTGCAGGTCGTCGAGCTGCTGGCGGCGCGCCAGCAATTCGTCGGGCAACTGTTCGGGCGGCACGCGGAACTTGCGCGCGGCGGTGTGCAGCGCCTGCATCCGCTCCTCGACGACCTGCAGCCGTTCGGGGTCGAGCTCGAGCCGGTCGACATAGCGGGTCAGCGAGTGGGCCGCTTCCTCGGCCTGCACCTCGGCCGCTTCCAGCGCGGTCACCACATCGCCCAGCGCGGGATCGACCTCGGCGAGCTGGCGCAGCCGGTGGACCATCGCATTGAGCGCGGACAGCACCGCGCCGTCGGCTTCGGACAGCCCGTCGAGCGCGGCGCGGCCGCCCTCGAGCAGATTGGCTGCGTGCGACAGCCGCTTGTGCTCGGCCTGGATCGCCTCCCATTCATCGGGCTGCGGCGCCAGCTTGTCGAGCTCGCCGACCTGCCATTCGAGCCGCTCGCGTTCGAGCTGCATCTCGCGCGACTGCTGTTCGACCGCCTCGCGCTGGCGCACGCAGGCGCGCCAGGTGCGCCAGGCCTCGGCGACCGCGGCCGACTGCGCGGTCAGGCCGGCATGCGCGTCGAGCAGCAGACGCTGCGCGTCCGGCCGCAGCAGCAGCTGATGCGCGTGCTGCCCGTGAATGTCGACCAGCTGGTCGCCGACCTCGCGCAGCTGCGCCAGCGTGGCCGCGTTGCCGTTGATGAAGGCCTTGCTGCGGCCGTTGGCATCGACGACGCGGCGCAGCAGCACGTTGCCGTCGTCCTCGGCCAGCGCCTGCTCGTTGAGCCAGGCGTCCAGCGCGGGGTGCGTGGAGAAGGTGGCGCTGACGCTGGCGCGCGCCGCGCCCTCGCGCACCACGCCGGCATCGGCGCGCTCGCCGAGCACCAGCGCCAGCGCATCGATCAGGATCGACTTGCCGGCACCGGTCTCGCCGGTGAACACGGTGAAGCCGGCGGAAAAGTCGAGGTCGAGCGTATCGACAATGACGAAATCGCGGATGGACAGGCTGCGCAGCATCTTCGGAGACGGAGGGCGGCGATGACTAGGGGAGGGATCGGACCGGCTGGGGCGGGCGGCAGACGATGCGGGACGCTTGCGCTCAGAGCCGGTTGTCTTCGGTCGGGTACTCGTGCCAGTGCAGCTTCTTGCGCAGCGTCGCGTAGTAGTTGTAGCCGACCGGGTGCAGCAGGTTGATGGTCTTGGCCGAGCGGCGCACCACGATGCGGTCGCCCGGCAGCAGCGAGGTCAGCGACTGCATGTCGAAGTTGACGCTGGCATCGCGCGCGGTGGCGACCTCGATCGACACCTCGGCGTCGTGCGGCAGCACGATCGGCCGGTTCGACAGCGCATGCGGGGCGATCGGCACCAGCACCAGTCCCGACAGCGTTGGATGCAGGATCGGCCCGCCGGCCGACAGCGCATAGGCGGTCGATCCGGTCGGCGTCGACACGATCAGGCCGTCCGAACGCTGGTTGTACATGAAGTAGCCGTCCACCGAGACCGCCAGCTCGACCATGCCGGAGATGCCCGAACGATTGACCACCACGTCGTTCAGGGCCAGCGCGGAGAAGATCACGCCCTCGTCGCGGATCACGCGCGATTCGAGCAGCATGCGGTTCTCGGGCTCGTAGTGGCCGCTGAGCATGGCCGGCAGCACCGATTGCACATCCTCCAGCGGGATGTCGGTCATGAAGCCGAGGCGGCCATGGTTGACGCCGATCAGCGGCACCGAGAAGCCGGCCAGCTGGCGCGCGATGCCGAGCAGCGTGCCGTCGCCGCCGAGCACCACCGCGACGTCGGCCTCGCGGCCGATCTCCTCGGCGGACAGCGCCGGGTAGTCCGTCAGGCCGGTCGCCAGCGCGGTCTCGCGTTCGAACACCACGTCCTGGCCGTTGCGCAGGATGCAGGCCGCCAGTTCCTCGAGCGGACCTTCGATGCCCGCGGTCGAATACCTGCCGACCAGGGCGACCGTGCGAAAGGGCGCGTGCGCGGCGCCGGACTTGGGGTGTGCAGACATGCCCGGATTAGACCATACCGCCATGACCATTGTCAGCACGGCCCGGGGGGCGAGTGCCAGAGCGAGCCCCACCGCGCAAAACTTGCGTAAAATCGGGACACCATGGACGAACGAGCGAAAACCCTTCTCAAGACCCTGATCGAGCGCTACATCGCCGAAGGGCAGCCGGTCGGCTCGCGTACGCTGTCGAAGTACTCGGGACTGGACCTGTCGCCGGCGACCATCCGCAACGTGATGTCGGACCTGGAAGAGATGGGCTTCATCGCCAGCCCGCACACGTCGGCGGGGCGCATTCCGACCCCGCGCGGCTACCGGTTGTTCGTCGATACCATGCTGACGGCCCAGCCGCTCGATACCCAGTTCGACCGCACCAAGCTGGCCGGTCTGATCCAGGGCGAACTCGGCGCGCAGGAGCAGAGCCCGCAGCGCATGATCACGTCGGCCGCGCGCACGCTGTCGAACCTGTCGCAGTTCGCCGGCGTGGTGATGACCCCGCGCCGCGCGCAGGCCTTCCGGCAGATCGAATTCATGCGCCTGTCCGACAAGCGCATCCTGTTGATCATCGTGACGCCGGAAGGGGACGTGCAGAACCGCATCATCCAGACCGAGCTGCCCTACAGCGCGTCGCAGCTGGTCGAGGCGGCCAATTTCATCAACACCCATTACGCCGGCATGCGCTTCGACACCGTGCGCGAGCGGCTGCGCGACGAACTGAAGGCGCTGCGCATCGACATGTCGGAACTGATGCAGGCCGCGGTCGAGGCCGGCAGCAGCGCGATGGCCGACGAGGACGAGCAGGTCTATATCTCGGGCGAACGCAAGCTGCTCGAGGTCGAGGACCTGGCCTCGAGCATGGACAAGCTGCGCCGGCTGTTCGACGTGTTCGAGCACAAGACCAGCCTGCTGCAGCTGCTCGATGTGTCGAGCCACGCCGAGGGCGTGCAGATCTTCATCGGCGGCGAGAGCCGGCTGGTGCCGCTCGAGGACATGGCCGTGATCACCGCGCCGTACGAGGTCGACGGCCAGATCGTCGGCACGCTGGGCGTGATCGGCCCGACGCGGATGGCCTATGACCGGGTGATCCCGATCGTCGATATCACGGCGCGGCTGCTGTCGAGCGCGCTGAGCAGCCAGAACTGATGGCGGCCAGGGCGGGCCGCCACGCGCAGGGCGGCCTTCGTGCCCCGGCGATACCGGAATCCCTATGACCTTTACCGCAGAACCGGCCTACCGCCATGGGCAGGCGCCCCGCACGGCGATCCTGCTGATCAACCTGGGCACGCCGGACGAGCCGACCCCCAAGGCGGTCGGCCGCTACCTGAAACAGTTCCTGTCCGATCCGCGCGTGGTCGAGATTCCGCGCGCGGCCTGGTTGCCGGTGCTGTACGGGCTGATCCTGCCGCTGCGCTCGCGCGCGTCGGCGCTGAAGTACGAATCGATCTGGCTGCGCGAGGCGCACCGGACCGGCTCGCCGCTGCTGGTCCATACCGAGCGGCAGGCGCATGCGCTGCAGCAGCTGCTGGCGCAGCAGGGGCATGACGTGACGGTGGCCTGCGCAATGCGCTACGGCAACCCGTCGATCCCTTCGGTGATGGAGGCGCTGCGGCGCCAGGGCTGCGAGCGCATCCTGGCGCTGCCGATGTACCCGCAGTATTCCGGCACCACCACCGCGACCGCGTTTGACGAACTGTTTCGCGTGCTCGGCGAATGGCGCAATCAGCCCGAACTGCGGCTGGTCAAACATTTTCACGACCACCCGGCCTATCTGGGCGCGCTGCACCAGCAGGTCGGCGCCTACTGGGCCCAGCATGGGGCCCCGGATTTCGCGCGCGGCGACCGGCTGATCCTGTCCTTCCACGGCGTGCCGCGGCGCACGCTCGAGCTGGGCGATCCGTATCACTGCGAATGCCTGAAGACAGGCCGCATGCTGGGCGAGGCGCTGGGCTTGCAGCCCGGCCAGTACCAGGTCACGTTCCAGTCGCGCTTCGGCAAGGCAGAGTGGCTGCAGCCCTATACGGCGCCGACGCTGACCGAGCTGGGCAAGGTCGGCACCGCGCGGGTCGACGTATTCTGCCCGGGCTTTCCGGCCGACTGCATCGAGACGCTGGAGGAGATCGCGATGGAAGGGCAGTCCGAATTCAAGGTCGCCGGCGGCAAGGAATTTCACTTCATTCCGTGCCTGAACGACGCGCCGTTCTGGATCACCGCGCTGTCGGAGATCGCGCTGCAGCATATGCAGGGCTGGCCGTTGCGGCTGCCGCATGCGCACGAACTGGAAGCGAGGCGCTCGCTGGCGCAGGCAAGGGGGGCCGCGGCATGAATCCGTCGTACGAGGACGATGCGCGGCAGCGGATCGACAAGTGGCTGTGGTGCGCGCGCTTCTTCAAGACCCGTTCGCTGGCGGCCGAGGCCGTCGAGCGGGGCCGGGTAGAGGTCAACGGGCAGCCATGCAAGAATTCGCGCGAGGTCAAGCCGGGCGACACCGTGCGCATCGACGCCCATCAGCAGCGCTGGGAGCTGGTAGTCAAGGGCATCGCCCCGGCCCGCGGGCCAGCGTCCGTGGCCCAGACGCTCTATGAGGAAACCGAGGAGAGCCGGACGCGGCGCGCCGCGGAGGCCGAGCGGCGGCGTCTCCATGTCGAGCCGGCGTCGCAACTGCAAGGGCGCCCGACCAAGCGGGACCGCCGCCGCATCGACGGCTTCAAAGGGTAAGCCGCTGCAATGTTCAGCGGGAGTACTGGATGATGTATTGGCGCAGCGCGGGATCGGCACCGCCGGCCACGCTGTCGCGTGGGGTCAGCCCATCGGAGAGCCAGACGAAGACGGTCAGCGCCGCCACGGAAAGAAGAACCAGCAGCGTGAACAGCGAGAACTTCGGAGAGAACTTCGGCGTTTTGTTGGACGGCTTCGGCAGCTTGCGCATGGCCCTTACCCCGGCAGGAAGGACTGCAATAGGAGACGGCACCCCGGCAGTGTTGTCGTTTTTTTGGATTTATCTTAGAAGCTGCACTGCAGCAAAGCAATTTCACTTCTCGCAGCACTGGTTTAAGTTTGTAAGCTGATGTTTCGTTGCAGATGTCCATCCGCTCTTGAAATATCGGCTTGGCGCCACCAGTTGCCAGCTGAATTCCGATTGACCCCAGGCGGACCGCCCTGTGCGGCCGCAACTTGTTCTGAAACGGATCGACATGGAAGACCAGAAGCAAACGCCATCCAACACGCCGCCGACCTCGCCCGCCGACCAGGCCGCCGAAGCGCAAGCCGCGCAATCGGCCACGCCCAATCCATCGGCAGAGCCCGCCGCCGCCGCGGATGACGCGTCGCAGTTTGCCGCGCAGTTGGCGGAACAGGAAGCCAAGGCACGCGAGAACTACGACCTGTATCTGCGTGCCGTCGCCGAGTCCGAGAACATCCGGCGCCGCGCGCAGGAGGACGTGGCCAAGGCGCACAAGTTCGCCATCGAAAGCTTCGCCGAGCATCTGTTGCCGGTGATGGACAGCCTGCAGGCCGCGCTGGCCGATGGATCGGGCGATATCGGCAAGCTGCGCGAGGGCGTCGAACTGACCGCCAAGCAACTGGCCAGCGCCTTCGAGAAGGGCCGCATGGTCGAACTGAATCCGGTCGGCGAGAAGTTCGACCCGCATCGGCACCAGGCGATTTCGATGGTGCCGTCGGAGCAGGAACCGAACACGGTGGTGGCCGTGCTGCAGCGCGGCTATCTGATCGCGGACCGCGTGCTGCGGCCCGCATTGGTGACGGTGGCTGCGCCGAAGTAAGGGGCGGCGGGCAGACCGGCCTGCCACCGATGCGCAGCCACGCCCGGCGCCGTGTCGGCACCGGGCGTTCTCGTTTGTGGAGAAATGCGATGCCTTACCCGTTCGGCGCAGCGCCGGCGCCCCATACGGATCACCGCGCGTTCGAGGCCTTCGGCATGCGCGCGGTCGATCATGACACCATCGACGACGCGCTCGCGGCCGCCGGTGACGAACTGGTCTGCGTGTTCTTCTGGGGCGAGGACTGCTACAACTGCGAGATGGCCAAGAAGGCCATGCTGGCCAACCCGGACCCGCTGCGCGCGCTCGATCTGCACTGGCTGCATGCCGACGTCTACACGCATCCGGCGCTGGGACGGCGCTTCGGGCTGTACGGCATCCCGGTGTTCATGTTCTTCCACCGCGGCAAGAAGCTGGGCCGCGCCACCGGCTGGCACGGCATCGGACAGTTCTCCGCGGCGGTCGCCAACGCGCGGCTGAAGGCGAGCGGCAAGCCGCTGGCCGGATGACGGATCCGCCGCCGCTGCGCGGCCCGGCACCGGCCCAGCGGCCCAGCCAGCGGTTCAGCGGATCAGCGGTTCAGTGAATAGCCGATGCGGAACTGCCAGGGCGTCTTGCGGTTGTAGTCAAGCAGGCTCTCGCCATAGCCGACGAAGTAGCCCGCCATCAGGTAGCCGGCAGTGCCCGGTATCAGCCGGCCCATCGGGTAGGTGAACTGCGCATCCACGCTGCCATACCACTGGCGCGTGCCCTTGCGCACCGTCGCCGCCAGCTCCCACGAATCGGGTTTGCCGTAGGCGACCCGCAGATCCATATAGCCGCGGTAACGCGCGATATCGCTGTTGTCGCTCTTCTCCAGGTAGTAGTAGAGCTTGGGCGTCACGGTCCAGTGCCAGTCGTCCGGCTCGCCGAAGTGGAAGGTCGGCTTCAGGAACAGCGTATTGATGCTGCGCGACTGGTCGCCGTCGCGGCCGTTCGACTCGTGCTCGAGGCCGGTCGCCACCGACAGCCGGCTGATCCAGCGATTGCGCACGCCGGTATCGGACAGGTAGTAGAAGATGCTGGGCCGGTAGTTGGTGTCGTGGAAGGGCTTCGACTCCTCCGACAGATCCCACAGCGAGAACTGCGTGTAGCCCAGGTACAGGTTGTCCAGCCAGTAGCGCGAATTCGGGTCGCGGCCTTCGAAGATCCGGTACTTGAAGCTGAACTGGAACTTGGCGTTGGCGCCGCCGTGCGCGCCGACCGCGTAGTACATCGGATCGTTGAAGGTCAGGCGGCTGCCGCCGGTCAGGATCGGCTGATCGTAGACGGGCTGGCCCGGTCCCTTCGGCTGGAGCACCGGCTCGACCGGCGTCGCGGCGACATCGGCATGCTGATCGCCCTCGTCAGCCGGCGTGGCGGCGGCGGTGGCCGGCGCTGCGGAGGTGGATGGCGTCGCCGCGGTGGCGGGCGGCGTGAGCCCCGACTGATTCAGCGTCACCAGCACCGGCGCGGCGTCCAGGCCCACCGGATCCAGCCGGATCTGGCCGCGCAGCGTCGGCGGGATCTCGCCCTGGTATTGGATCGTGCGATTCTCGCCGCGGCGCAGGCGCACCGTGGACGGCCCAGGCGTGATCCGCCGCATCGTGATGCGCACCGGCGCCAGCATTTCGGGCGAGGCCACCACTTCCAGCGTGTCGGGCACCAGATAGCTGCGATTGGCCGTGTCGGCGGTCACCAGCAGCGTCAGCCGCAGCGGCTGCGCGCCGTCCAGTACGCGCGGAGGCTGCAGCAGCGCGATCGCGGCATCGGCGGAGGGCGCGTACAGGGCGGCGAGCGCGACGGAGATCGCGGAGACGGCGGCGGCGGGCGCGAGCAGGCGCGGACGACGGCCCGCGGACGGGGTTCGGAGCAACGGCATCATCGGAGATTGTTTGGCGTGCCGTGCCGGATACGACGCTTGGCACGGCCGAGAATGGCAACGCGGCAAAGCCTAGCACGGGGCCGGCCGCGCTGGCTGTGACGATTTGTACCGGCCGGTCGGCCGGCACCGGGCGGGAGGTCAGCCGCGCGCGCGGCGCTGGACGCAGGCGATGTAGTGCTCGCCGTCGGGCGGCAGGCCGCTGCGCTGCGACTGCCACAGCATCTCGCCGAGGCATTCCATCATCTGGTGATGCGCCTCGTGCGGCGAATCGAGCCGGCGCGCCAGCTGTTCGAAGGCCTGGCGGATGCCGCGCGGCTGGTCGACCGATACCTGCTCGGCGATCGACAGATGCATGGCCAGATGCAGGAAGGGGTTGGTCTGCCCGCGTTCGGGCGTGAATTCCTCGGCGACCGCCGCCTCGGCATCGGCCAACTGGTCGTGATATTCGGGATGGGCGCGGATCCAGTCGACGGCGATCGCCTCGAGCGGCGTCAGCACGTCGTTGGCGCCCTGCTTGCGCCAGGCTTCGCAAAAGAACCGGCGGACTTCTTCACGGGAGGGATTGAACATGATGGGGCGGATTGTAAACGACGGTCCGCGGACTTGCCGGCCGCGCCCTCCGCTCGATGGAGCACTGTGCCGCAGGGGCCGCATGCCGACTAGAATGCGGGATCGTTGACCTCGCCACCGGGCCGGCCTCCCTCCATGACCGCTTCCCCACGCTCATCGACCCCGCTGCGGCATGCCGGCGACAAGCTCGCCGGCGTGCTGCTGATCGCGATCTCGGCCAGCGCCTTCGGCGCGATGGCGATCTTCGCGCGCTTTGCCTATGACGCGGGTGCCGACGTCTATGGCCTGCTGTCGGTGCGCTTCGTGCTGGCCGCGATCGCGCTGGCGGCGGTGATGCGCTGGCAGCGGATCGCGCTGCCGCCGTGGCCGCGCGTGCTGGCGTTGGCGGCGATGGGCGGCATCGGCTATGTCGGCCAGTCGTTCTGCTTCTTCAGCGCGCTGAACCATGCGCAGGCGAGCCTGGTCGCGCTGCTGCTGTATCTGTATCCGGTCTTCGTCACGGTGATGGCGGCACTGTTCCTGAAGGAGAAGCTGACCGGCGCGGCGGTGACCGCGCTGGTGCTGTGCTCGGTCGGCGCGGGACTGACCGTCGGCGGCGGGCAGGGCAGTGCGCTCGGCATCGGCCTGGGGCTGGCGTCGGCGCTGATCTATTCGATCTACATCATCGTCGGCGCGCGCTTGACGCCCGGCGTGCACCCGGTGGCGACCACCACGGTGGTCTGCATCGCGGCCGCGGTCGTCTATGTTGGCGCCGCGCTGGCCCGCGCGGCGGCCGGCGTGCCGCCGCAGTTTCCGGCCGATGCCGGCGGCTGGCTGGCGTTGGCGGCCATCGCGCTGCTGTCGACGGTGCTGGCGATCCTGACCTTCTTCGCCGGCCTGCAACGGCTCGGCGCGGCGCAGGCCTCGATGCTGTCCACGCTCGAGCCGGTGGTCACGGTACTGCTGGCCGCGCTGCTGCTCGGCGAGCAGATCGGCATGACCCAGGCGATCGGCGGCGGGCTGATCCTGGCTGGCGTGCTGTGGCTGACCCGCAAGGGCACGGCCCCGGCGCCTGTACAACAAAATTGAACGGCTTGCTGAAATCCTTGGCGTGGAATGGGTGGGGGCCGTCGGTAGAATGCGCCCTTTCCCGAACTTTGCCGAGGATTCCGCATGACACCGCTCGACCAGGCCGCCATCGCCCAACTGTTCACCGAGGCCCGCACGCATAACGCCTGGCAGGACCGGCAGATCGACGACGCCGTGCTGCATCAGCTGTATGAGGCGATGAAGTTCGGCCCCACCGCGGCCAACAGCACGCCGGCCCGCATCGTGTTCGTCAAGACCGCGGCGCAGAAGGAGAAACTGGTCGCGTGCGTGTCGCCGGGCAATGTCGACAAGACCCGCTCGGCCCCGGTGACCGCGATCGTCGCGTTCGACAACGCCTTCCACGAGCAGCTGCCGAAGCTGTTCCCGCATGCCGATGCCCGTTCCTGGTATGTCGGCCAGCCGGAGAAGATCGCGCGCGACGCGCTGGTCAACAGCTCGCTGCAAGGCGCCTATCTGATCCTGGCGGCGCGCGCGCTGGGCCTCGATTGCGGCCCGATGAGCGGCTTCGACCCGGCCAAGGTCAATGCCGCGTTCTTCCCCGACGGCAACTGGTCGGTCAACTTCCTGATCAACCTGGGCTATGGCGACGCCGACAAGCTGTTTCCGCGCAATCCGCGCCTGAGCTTCGACGAGGCCTGCCGCATCGTTTGATGGTCTGATGCGCCGGCCGGCCGGCTGGCCGCCGGCGCGCTCACAGCCGCGGCGGCAGCGTCTTGTCCGGGTACTCGCACAGCGTCTCGATCGCGCAATGCCAGCACTCCGGCTTGCGCGCCTTGCAGACGTAGCGCCCATGCAGGATCAGCCAGTGATGCGCGTCGTGCAGGAACTCGTCGGGCACGACCTCGAGCAGCTTCATCTCGACCGCCTGCACGGTCTTGCCGGGCGCGAGTCCGGTGCGGTTGCTGACGCGGAAGATATGCGTGTCGACCGCGACGGTCGGATGGCCGAAGGCGGTGTTCAGCACCACGTTGGCGGTCTTGCGGCCGACGCCCGGCAGCGCCTCCAGCGCCTCGCGCTCGGCCGGCACCTTGCCGCCGTGGCGCTCGGCCAGGATGCGGCAGGTCTCCATCACGTGCTTCGCCTTGGTCTTGTACAGGCCGATCGTCTTGATGTACTCGATCAGGCCGGACTCGCCCAGCGCCAGGATCTTCTGCGGCGTGTTGGCGATCGCAAACAGCCTGCGGGTGGCCTTGTTGACGCCGACATCGGTGGCCTGCGCCGACAGCAGCACCGCGATCAGCAGTTCGAACGGCGAGCTGTACTCGAGTTCGGTGGTCGGCGACGGGTTGGTTTCCTTGAGGGTTTCAAACAGCGCGCGGCACTTGGCGGCGTTCATTGTGGTCGCTTGGTGTCGGAGGGGACGGGATGGTCGGGATGGCCGGGCGGAGCGGCGGCCGGCGCGGCCTCGGCGCGGTCAACCGGATCGCCCTGTGCGGCGTTGAGCGGCTGGGCAGCCTGCCGCTTCAGGCGCGCGCGTTCGATGGCCGCCTGGATGATGGCTTTCTTGCGCTCCTGCGCCTGGCGTTCGGCCTCGGACGACGCGGCCTCCTGGCGCAGCGCCTCCAGCTTGGCGGCGGCCTTGGCCGCCAGGCGCGCTTCGTTTTCCTCGCGCTCGCGCACCAGCCGCTGCTTGCGCGACAGGTAGCGGGCACGGGCCGCGTCGGCCTGCGGCTGCGACCAGGCGTCCCAGCCGGTGCGCTCGCCGGTGACCGGGATCATCGCGATGCAGTCGACCGGGCAGGGCGCCACGCACAGGTCGCAGCCGGTGCACCAGTCCGGCAGCACGGTGTGCATCTGCTTGGCGGCGCCAGCGATTGCGTCGACCGGGCAGGCCTGGATGCATAGCGTGCAGCCGATGCACAGCGTCTCGTCGATGCGCGCGACCGCTCGCGGATGTTCGGTGCCGTGGCTCGTATCGAGCGGCAACGGCGCGGTGCCGAGCTCTGCCGCCAGCCGCCGGATGCCTTCGGCACCGCCGGGCGGGCAGCGGTTGCAGTCCGCTTCGCCGCGCGCCATGGCCTCGGCATAAGGCCGGCACCCCTGAAAGCCGCACTTCGTGCATTGCGTCTGGGGCAGCAGGGCGTCGAGCCGGTCGGCCAGGGGCGCCAAAGCGGCCGCCAGATCGGCGTCCCGGTGGGCGTCGGCGGAGGGTGCGGAAGCGGAATCGGCGGAGGAAGGGGTCACGAAAGCAGCAAGACGATGCGGGGTAACACAAGGTGCAGCCGTACGGTGCGGCTGACGCGGCAAGGATTATCCCCGATTTCGCCGCGCCGCAGAAACCTTGAAGATGCGCGCTTTGCCATGGCGCAGATGTTGTTCAACACGGCTGGCCCGCGCCGCAGGCGCGGTGGCGCCATGCCATCATTCACAAAATCGACCCGACCACGCATGTCGAACGCCACCAAGACGAAACGCGATCCCGAAGGAACACGCCGTCGCATCATGGATGCGGCCACCGAGGAGTTCGCCAAGGGCGGCCTGGCCGGCGCACGCGTCGACCAGATCGCCCGCCGCGCCGAAACCAACGAGCGCATGCTGTATTACTACTACGGCAGCAAGGAGGGCCTGTTTCTCGCGGTGCTCGAACGGCAGTATGCGCAGTTCCGCGCTGCAGAAGAGCGCCTGCAGATCGGCGACGAGGACCCGGTCGCGGCGGTCCGCACGCTGGCCCGCTTCGTCTGGGACTGGTACTACCAGCATCCCGAATTCATTCGCCTGGTCAACAGCGAGAACCTGCATGAGGCACGGCACCTGAAGAAATCCGCGCAATTGCACGACCTGGTCAACCCGGTGGTCGACGTGCTGGCCGAGATCGTTCGCCGCGGCCAGCGGCAGGGCGTGTTCCGCGACGGCGTCGATGTGCCCCAGCTCTATCTGACGATCTCGGCGCTGGGCTACTACGTGCTGTCGAACCGCTACACGATCAGCGCGGTGATCGGCCGCGATGTGGCCTCGCAGGACGAGCACGAGCGCTTCGCCCAGCTGCATACGGACATGCTGCTGGCCTATCTGGCGCGACGGTAGCGCGCGAGGATGGGCAAAAGGGTAAAGAAAACGGGACCGCGTTGCGGTCCCGTTTGCCATCGGCGATCTGCTGGTGCCTGGCTGCGGCTCAGCGGTACTTGCGGATGAAGTCGCGCAGTTCCGGATAGATCGTTTCGCGCCAGCGCCGGCCGGAGAAGATGCCGTAGTGCCCGCACCTGGGCGCGGTCAGATGCTGCTTGCGGGTCTTCGGAATGCCCGCGCACAGATCGTGCGCGGCGGCGGTCTGGCCCGCGCCGGAGATGTCGTCGAGCTCGCCCTCGATCGTCATCAGCGCGGTGTGCTTGATGTCCTGCGGCCGCACCGGCTCGCCCTGTATCTCCCAGGTGCCATTGGCCAGCCGGAACTCCTGGAAGACTTCGCGGATCGTGTCGAGGTAGTACTCGGCCGCCATGTCCAGCACGGCGTTGTATTCGTCGTAGAAGCGCACGTGCGCCTCGGCATCGTCCGCATCGCCCTCGATCAGGCTCAGGTAGTAGTCGTAGTGCGAGGACAGATGGCGGTCCGGGTTCATCGCGACGAAGCCGGCGTGCTGCAGGAAGCCTGGATAGACGCGCCGGCCGTGGCCGGGATAGTTGGCCGGCACCGTGTAGATGACGTTGTTCTCGAACCACTCGTACGACTTGTTGGTCGCCAGCGAGTTGACCGCGGTCGGGCTTTTGCGCGCGTCGATCGGGCCGCCCATCATCGTCATCGTCTTCGGCGTCGTCTCGCCGGCCGACGCCATCAACGAGATCGCGGCCAGCACGGGCACGGTCGGCTGGCAGACCGATACGACATGCAGGTTCTCGGCGCCCAGATGGCGGATGAATTCCTGGATGTACCGGATGTAGTCGGCCAGGTGGAAGGGGCCGTCCTCGACCGGCACCATGCGCGCGTCGACCCAGTCGGTCACATAGACCTTGTGGTCCTGCAGCAGCGTGCGTACCGTATCGCGCAGCAGCGTCGCGTGGTGGCCCGACAGCGGCGCGCAGACCAGCACCGACGGTTCGTCCTTCAGCAGCTTGATGGTCTCGGGATCGTCGGCGTAGCGCTTGAAGCGGATCAGCTTGCAGAACGGCTTTTCCATGATCGTCTGTTCGACGATCGGAATATCGCGGCCGTTGGAGCGCACGGACTTGATGTCGAAGGCGGGCTTCTCGTATTCCTTGCCGAGCCGGTACAGCAACTCGTAGCCCGCGGCCAGCCGGGTGGCCCCCGGCACCAGCGACAGCGGGCTCAGGGGGTTGGTAAACGTCTTGGCCGTCGCCTGGGCCCACGCGGTCAGCGGGTTCAGGATCGAGCGCTGAAATTCATGCAGTTGGTAAAGCATTGCCGAACACCTGCCTTTCGATATCGGGTTTTCTGCTGTGGCGGATTATGCGCTCAACTCGTCCGTTTTGCGAACGACCGTGCGCACGATCTTGCAACGCAGCATATACCTAAAGGTATGACGGTGTGAGTGGAACTCAATAGGACAATGGCTGTAATTCTGGCGCGGTGTTGGACTACACCGACAGGAGGGCCGGGAAAGGTGGTGTGCGGCGCACAAAAAGTGCGGAGCGCCACCATAAAAAAACGGGCCCATCGACGATGGGCCCGCTTGGGGTGGGGATGCGCCCCGAGGCTTACAGCACGGCCGCGATGGCGTCGACCACCGCGTCGATATTGCGGCTATTGAGCGCCGCCACGCAGATGCGGCCGGTGCCGACGGCGTAGATGCCGTGCTCGGTCTTCAGACGCTCGACCTGCTCGGTGGTCAGGCCCGAGTACGAGAACATGCCGCGCTGCGCCTTGACGAAGGAGAAGTCGCGCGACACGCCCTTGGCGGCCAGCTTGTCGACCAGCGCGTGGCGCATCTGCTTGATGCGGTCGCGCATTTCGGCCAGTTCTTCTTCCCACATCGCGCGCAGTTCCGGGCTGTTCAGCACGGTCGCGACCACGGTGCCGCCGTGTGTCGGCGGGTTCGAGTAGTTGGTGCGGATCACGCGCTTGACCTGCGACATCACGCGCTGCGCCTCTTCCTTGCCGGTGGTCACGATCGACAGCGCGCCGACGCGCTCGCCATACAGCGAGAAGCTCTTCGAGAAGGAGCTCGACACGAAGAAGGGCAGGCCCGACTCCGCGAACAGGCGCACGGCCGCGCCGTCCGGGTCGATGCCGTCTGCAAAGCCCTGATAGGCCATGTCCAGGAAGGGAATCAGGTTCCGTTCCTTGATCAGGCCGACCACCTGTTGCCATTGCTCGGCCGACAGGTCGACGCCGGTCGGGTTGTGGCAGCAGGCGTGCAGCACGACGATGGTGTTGGCCGGATACGACTTCAGCGACTCGACCATGCCGGCGAAATTCAGGCCGTGGCTCGGGGCGTCGTAATAGGCATAGTTGACCACCGGGAAGCCGGCGGCTTCGAACAGCGCGCGGTGGTTTTCCCAGCTCGGATCGCTGATCGCGACCTTGGCGTCGGGATACAGGCGCTTCAGGAAGTCGGCGCCGATCTTCAGCGCGCCGGTACCGCCGAGTGCCTGAGCCGTCACCACGCGGCCTTCCGTGATCAGCGGCGAGTTCTTGCCGAACAGCAGCGTCTGCACCGCCTGGTCGTAGGCCGCGATGCCCTCGATCGGCAGGTAGCCGCGCGGGGTGGCCGTCGTCAGGCGCGCCTTCTCGGCTTCCTGCACCGCGCGCAGCAGCGGAATCTTCCCTTCGTCGGTGAAGTACACGCCCACGCCCAGATTGACCTTGTTGGCACGGGTGTCGGCGTTGAACGCTTCATTCAGGCCCAGGATGGGATCGCGCGGGGCCATCTCGACGGCAGAAAACAAACTCATTTGGGATTCTCGTGGTCAGCTATGTAACAAAACGGGAAGGCGTAGAATGCTCGGACTGCGCTGGGGGCGTGCGGTGGGTCCGCCTTGAAACGGACCGCGCAACCCCGAGATTCTAGCGTATCCGCCCGTATTCCAAAGGTTTTCTCCCCGTCTATGTCGAATCTCGCCGTGCCCGTCGCGGATGCCGCTCCCGCCCTGGATGAGGACAAATTCGTCAGCTTCCCCGGCTCGCCATTCCAGCTGTATCAGCCCTATCCGCCGGCCGGCGATCAGCCGGAAGCCATCCGCCAACTGGTGGAAGGCATCGAGGACGGCCTGTCCTACCAGACGCTGCTCGGCGTCACTGGCTCGGGCAAGACCTTCACGATGGCCAATGTGATCGCCCGGATGGGCCGGCCGGCCATCGTCTTTGCCCCGAACAAGACGCTGGCCGCCCAGCTGTACTCGGAATTCCGCGAATTCTTTCCGCGCAATGCGGTCGAGTATTTCGTCAGCTATTACGACTATTACCAGCCGGAAGCCTACGTTCCGCAGCGCGATCTGTTCATCGAAAAGGACTCGTCGATCAACGAGCATATCGAGCAGATGCGGCTGTCGGCGACCAAGAGCCTGCTGGAGCGGCGCGACACGATTATCGTGGCGACGGTGTCTGCGATCTATGGTATCGGCAACCCGAACGAATACCATCAGATGATTCTGACTCTGCGGGCCGGCGACCGCATCAGCCAGCGCGACGTGATCGCGCGGCTGATCGCGATGCAGTACACCCGCAACGACACCGACTTCCAGCGCGGCACCTTCCGCGTGCGCGGCGACACCGTCGATATCTTCCCGGCGGAACACGCCGAGGTGGCGGTGCGCGTCGAACTGTTCGACGACGAGATCGAGTCGCTGCAGTATTTCGATCCGCTGACCGGCAAGGTGCGGCAGAAGATTCCGCGCTTCACGGTCTATCCGTCGAGCCACTACGTGACGCCGCGCGACACCGTGCTGCGCGCGATCGAGGCGATCAAGGCCGAGCTGCGCGAGCGGCTCGACTTCTTCTACAAGGAAAACAAGCTGGTCGAGGCGCAGCGGCTGGAGCAGCGCACGCGCTTCGACCTCGAGATGCTGGCCGAGCTCGGCTTCTGCAAGGGCATCGAGAACTATTCGCGCCATCTGTCCGGCGCGCGCCCCGGCGATCCGCCGCCGACGCTGGTCGACTACCTGCCGCCCGACGCGCTGATGTTCCTGGACGAATCGCACGTGCTGATCGGCCAGCTCAACGCGATGTACAACGGCGACCGCTCGCGCAAGACCACGCTGGTCGAATACGGCTTCCGGCTGCCGTCGGCGATGGACAACCGGCCGCTGAAGTTCGAGGAGTTCGAGCGCAAGATGCGGCAGGCGGTGTTCGTCACCGCCACGCCGGCCGACTACGAGCGCGCCCATGCCGGCCAGGTGGTCGAGCAGGTGGTGCGGCCCACCGGCCTGGTCGACCCGATCATCACCGTGCGTCCCGCGGTGTCGCAGGTCGACGATCTGCTGTCGGAGATCCATCTGCGGATCCAGGCGGGCGAACGCGTGCTGGTGACCACGCTGACCAAGCGGATGGCCGAGCAGCTGACCGAATTCCTGTCCGAGAACGGTATCAAGGTCCGCTACCTGCATTCGGACATCGATACGGTCGAACGCGTCGAGATCATCCGCGACCTGCGCCTGGGCGCCTTCGACGTGCTGGTCGGCATCAACCTGCTGCGCGAAGGGCTGGACATTCCGGAGGTGTCGCTGGTGGCGATCCTCGATGCGGACAAGGAAGGCTTCCTGCGCGCCGAGCGCTCGCTGATCCAGACGATCGGCCGCGCCGCGCGCAACGTCAACGGCACGGCCATCCTGTACGCCGACCGCATCACCGATTCGATGCGCAAGGCCATCGACGAGACCGAGCGCCGCCGCGCCAAGCAGATCGCATTCAATACGGCCAACGGCATCACGCCGCGCGGCGTGGTCAAGCGGATCAAGGACATCATCGACGGCGTCTACGATCCGAACGAGGTCAAGGCCGAGCTGATGGCCGCCGAGGAGCGCGCGCGCTACGAGGACATGAGCGAGAAGCAGGTCGCCAAGGAAATCAAGCGGCTCGAGAAGAAGATGCTCGACCATGCGAAGAACCTGGAATTCGAGCAGGCCGCGCAGGTCCGCGATCAGCTGAGCAAGCTCAAGCAACAGGTGTTCGGTGCGGCGGGCGAGGGCGGGGCGCTGCCGGCCTGAGCCGCCGGCGGGTAGCGGTGGCCGCGCGGGCCGTCACGGCCAGCGGTTACAATCGCCTCCCTTCGCGCGTCGCGGCCGCGTGCCCGGCGCTTCGTTTGCGCGTGGCGCCATGCCGCCGCGCGTCGATCTGGACGGGTCCGAACGATGAAACGCTTCGCCATTTTGATGTGCTGCATGGGTAATATCTGCCGCTCGCCGACCGCGGAAGGCGTGCTGCGCGCCAAGCTTGCGCAGGCCGGCCTCGCCGACGCCGTCGACGTCGATTCGGCCGGCACCCACAGCTATCACCTCGGCCACGCGCCCGACCGCCGCGCGCAACAGCATGCGCTGGCGCGCGGCTATGACCTGGCCGGGCAGCGGGCGCGGCTGGCGGCGGTCGAGGACTTCGGCCGCTTCGATCTGGTGCTGGCGATGGACCGCGACAACCTGGCGCGGCTGCAGGCGCTGTGCCCCCCCGAGCATCGCCACAAGGTCAAGCTGCTGATGCACTTCGCGACCCGGCACGACGCCGACGAAGTGCCCGATCCCTACTACGGCGAAGGCGACGGCTTCGAGCGCGTGCTCGATTACGTCGAGGACGCCTGCGACGGCATCGTCGCGATGCTGCGCCAGCAGCAATGACCATGGGGCCGCGCCGCGGCCCGTCTGTTCTCCTTCCCCACCGGCGCGCGTCCGAGCTGATTCGCGTGAATCGCGCCAGTCTTACCCTCCTTTCCCGATGTTTCGATCCCTGCTTCGCAAATGGCGCGAGTCGCGCAATGCCAGCCTGCAACTGGACGCCATCCTGTCCGCCGCCAATCCCGACGGTGCGCTGGCGGAGCGGAACGGCTGGCTGATCGAGCTCGGCTATTGGCTGCGGCGCGACGGTCTGCCGGCCGACGACGCGACTGACGCCGCCGGCCAGGACACCACCTGGCGCGAGCATGTCCGCTTGCGCTACCTGCTGCAGGTGCTGGAACGCAATCCGGAGCTCGCCGCACGCTTTGCGCGGACGATCCGATCGATCGTGCGCGACAACGATCCCACGGGCCTGTTCTGCGACACCGGCGTCGCCTCGCACCCCGGCTTCTGGGGCGAGATGATGGACCGCGTGCAGGCGCGCTTCCTGTCGCCGCCGCCGAACCGCGGCGATATGGCGGACCTGTTCGCGCTGCTGTTCGTCGGCGAGCGCGACGCCGACTGGGTGGCGGCGCTCGACGCCGAACTGCTCGATCGCCTCGGCGCGCTGCTGATGTTTGCGCCGGAGCAGGGCGGCGGGTTTGAAGACGAAGCCGAGGACGACGTCGGCGAACAAGCGGACGGCAACGTTGGCGGCGCCTCCCCCGATCACGATAACGAGCTTGCCACCCATGCCGCCTCGGCGGCCGGCCAGGCGCTGCACGCGCGCTACCGTGACGATTTCGCCCGCACGCTGGCCAGCAGCATCCAGGTGCTGGCCAGCCAGGTGCGGGCGACCGGCCTGAGCCAGGCGATTCGCGCGCGTCTGCCGGGCCGGGTCGAAGACACGCCGTTCTTCCGCCTCGGCCCGGCCGTCGCCGCGCTGTGCGAGGAGGGACTGCCGCGCGACAGCGATGTGTTCCGGCAGCGCCTGAACTACTGCCGCGCACTGCTCGACGGTTGTCTCGACGCGGCGCGCCATGTCTATGCGGACCTGGAAGAGAACGGGGTCTCGGTCGAGGTCGTGTTCCAGATCGAGCGGATGAAGGTGCGGCTCGCCCGCATCGACATGCTGCTGGCCGCCTGGGTCGACCCGTCGCGCCGCGGCAAGGTGGCGCAACTGGCGGGCGAGCTGATCCGCACGACGCAGGCGCGCCGCAGCGTCAAGCATCTGGCCGCGGAGTCCTTCTCGCAGCTGGCGCGCAAGGTGGTCGAGCGTTCGGCCGAGAGCGGCGAACACTACATCACGCGCGATCGCAAGGAATACGGCGAGCTGGTGCGCGCGGCGGCCGGCGGCGGCCTGATCACGGTAGCTACGGTCTATCTGAAGTTCCTGATCTACGGCCTGCATCTGGACAAGTTCATCGAAGGGCTGCTGGCCTCGCTGAACTATGCCGGCAGCTTCCTGGCGATCCACTTCGCCCATTTCACGCTGGCGACCAAGCAGCCGGCGATGACGGGCCCGGCGCTGGCGCACCGGCTCGATGCGGTCGGGCGGCCGGAGGGCAGGGAGGCCTTCGTCGACGACACCATCGCGATGATCCGCTCGAACGCGGCGGCCATCGTCGGCAACCTCGCGGTGGTGTTTCCGGTGGCGCTGGCAATCCAGTGGCTGGCCGGCAAGCTGCTGTCGGTCAACCTGATCACGCCGGACAAGGCGATCGCGACCATCGAGTCGTTCTCGATCCTCGGGCCCACGCCGCTGTACGCGATCTTCACCGGCGTGCTGCTGTGGGTCTCGAGCCTGATCGCCGGCTGGGCCGACAACTGGTTTGCGCTGCACCGGATGCACGACGTGCTGGCCTACCACCGCCGGCTGCGCTATGTGCTGGGCGAGCGGGGGGCGATGCGGGTGGCAGATTTCTGGAAACGGAACGTGTCCGGCATCGCGGCCAACGTGTCGCTCGGCTTCCTGCTCGGACTGGGCCCGGAAATCCTGAGCTTCTTTGGCCCGCATATGGAGGTACGCCACGTGACGCTGTCGACTGGATCGGTCGGCACCGCGCTCGGCGTGCTCGGGGTCGAGGCGCTGCGGATGCCGGCCCTGTGGCTGGCGGTGGCCGGCATCGCGCTGATGGGGCTGCTGAACGTCGCCGTCAGCTTCGCGCTGGCCTTCCACATGGCGCTGCGCTCGCGCAATCTGCGCCGCGTCGACCGGCGGGCGCTGAGCGCCGCGGTACGGGCGCGCATCCTGCGCCATCCGCTGTCGCTGATCGTGCCGCCGCGCCAGGCGCCGGCAGGGCCCGGGACCCGCGCGGCCTAGCCGTACCGGTCCCGCAGATGCCGGGAAGACCCCACCGTCACCGCGGTATCTGCCGCACAAGTGACATGGGTAGTTGACCGATTTAGTCGGGAAATTTATACTTGACGAAATTCATCAGGTATTACCCCCGCAATCATGAGATTGACGACCAAAGGCCGCTTCGCGGTGACCGCCATGATCGACCTGGCCATGCGCCAGGACCAGGGGCCGGTGACGCTGGCCGGCATCAGCCAACGCCAGAAGATCTCGCTGTCCTACCTGGAACAGCTGTTCGCCAAGCTGCGCCGGCACCAGATCGTCGAGAGCGTGCGTGGCCCGGGCGGCGGATACAGCCTGGCGCGCAAGTCCGAGGACGTGACGGTAGCCGACATCATCATCGCGGTGGACGAGCCGCTCGACGCGACCCAGTGCGGCGGCAAGGGCAACTGCAATGGCGACGAGAATACCGGCCGCTGCATGACCCACGAGCTGTGGGCGACGCTGAATCAGAAGATGGTCGAGTATCTGGACTCGGTCTCGCTGAAGGATCTGGTCGAGCAGCAGCGCGCCCGCCAGCCCGGCGTGCTGCGCGACATGCGTGAGGACGGCGGCGCCCGCCAGCCGGCACCGGCGGCGCGCGCGCAGCCCAGCGCGGCGGAAAAGGCGGACAAGCCCGCCCGGCCCAAGATGGTGAATTCGGTTTTCAGCCTGGCGCAGTCCTGAGCGGACCGCGGCCAGGCGACGCACAATGTCCCACCCGGCAGTCAAAACAAGGCAGTGACAACGATGAGCACCCCACATTTCCCGATCTACATGGATTATTCGGCCACCACGCCGGTGGACCCGCGCGTGGCGGACAAGATGATTCCGTATCTGCGCGAGCAGTTCGGCAATCCCGCCTCGCGCAGCCACGCCTACGGCTGGGAAGCCGAGAAGGCCGTCGAGGAAGCGCGCGAGCAGGTCGCGGCGCTGGTCGGCGCCGATCCGCGCGAGATCGTCTGGACCTCCGGCGCGACCGAGTCCGACAACCTGGCGATCAAGGGCGCGGCCAATTTCTACTCGGGCAAGGGCAAGCACATCATCACGGTCAAGACCGAACACAAGGCCGTGCTCGACACCACGCGCGAGCTGGAGCGCCAGGGTTTCGAGGTCACCTACCTCGACGTGCAGGAAAACGGCCTGATCGACATCGAGGTGTTCAAGCAGGCGCTGCGCCCTGACACCATCCTGGTGTCGGTGATGCTGGTCAACAACGAGATCGGCGTGATCCAGGACATCGAGCAGATCGGCGAGATCTGCCGCGAGAAGGGCATCATCTTCCATTGCGACGCCGCGCAGGCCACCGGCAAGGTCGGGATCGACCTGTCGAAGCTGAAGGTCGACCTGATGTCGTTCTCGGCGCACAAGACCTATGGCCCGAAGGGCATCGGCGCGCTGTACGTCCGCCGCAAGCCGCGCGTGCGCATCGAGGCGCAGATGCACGGCGGCGGCCACGAGCGCGGCATGCGTTCGGGCACGCTGGCCACGCACCAGATCGTCGGCATGGGTGAAGCCTTCCGCATCGCCCGCGAGGAAATGGCGACCGAGAACGAGCGCATCCGCATGCTGCGCGACCGCCTGTGGAACGGCCTGTCTGGCATGGAAGAGGTCTATCTGAACGGCGACTTCGAGCGCCGCGTGCCGCACAACCTGAACGTCAGCTTCAACTTCGTCGAAGGCGAGTCGCTGATCATGGCGATCAAGGATGTCGCCGTGTCGTCGGGCTCGGCCTGCACCTCGGCCTCGCTGGAGCCGTCCTATGTGCTGCGCGCGCTGGGCCGCAACGACGAGCTGGCGCACAGCTCGATCCGCTTCACCGTCGGCCGCTTCACCACCGAACAGGAGATCGATTACACGGTCGAACTGTTGAAGAGCAAGATCGGCAAGCTGCGCGACCTGTCCCCGCTGTGGGAGATGTACAAGGACGGCGTGGACCTGAATTCGATTCAATGGGCGGCGCATTGAACGCTGTCCATCCGACCCCATAAAAGATACGTCACAGAGGTAGCCAAATGTCTTACTCCAACAAGGTACTCGACCACTACGAAAACCCCCGTAACGTCGGCTCGTTCGACAAGAACGACGACGCCGTCGGCACCGGCATGGTCGGCGCGCCGGCCTGCGGCGACGTGATGAAGCTGCAGATCAAGGTCAACGAGCAGGGCGTGATCGAGGACGCGAAATTCAAGACCTACGGTTGCGGCTCGGCGATCGCCTCGTCGTCGCTGGTGACCGAGTGGGTCAAGGGCAAGACCGTGGACCAGGCGCTGGAGATCAAGAACACCCAGATCGCCGAGGAACTGGCGCTGCCGCCGGTCAAGATCCACTGCTCGATCCTGGCCGAGGACGCGATCAAGGCCGCGGTCGAGGACTACAAGAAGAAGCACGCGGGCGCCCCGACGCAGCAGGCCGCCTGAGCGATCGAAGGGAAGTGGTAGCGATGATCACATTGACCGAAAAAGCCGCGAAGCACGTTTCGCGCTATCTGGACCGCCGGGGCAAGGGCATCGGCCTGCGGCTCGGCGTCAAGACGACCGGCTGTTCCGGCCTGGCGTACAAGCTCGAGTATGTCGACGAGCTGCAGCCGGAGGACCAGGTGTTCGAGTCGCACGGCGTCAAGGTGGTGGTCGATCCCAAGAGCCTGCCCTATATCGACGGCACCGAGCTCGACTTCGCCCGCGAAGGGTTGAACGAAGGCTTCCGCTTCAACAACCCGAACGTCAAGGACGAGTGCGGTTGCGGCGAATCGTTCCGCGTGTAAGGCCGGCGGCCTGAGCGTTTTCCTCTCCCGCTGGCGGGAGAGGGCCGGGCACGGTGGCGGCGCCTCGCGCATCGGCGCGCGCCGCCGCCCCCGCCACAGCCTTCCAGCAGGACTACCTTGAAAGACGATTACTTTGCCCTGTTCGGGCTGCCGGTCCGCTTTACCGTCGACGAGGCCGCGCTCGACGCCGCCTACCGCACGGTGCAATCGCAGGCCCATCCGGACCGCTTTGCCCATGCCGGCGACGCCGAACGGCGCGTCGCGATGCAATGGGCCGCGCATGCGAACGAGGCCTACCGGACCCTGCGCCAGCCGCTCAAGCGCGCGATCTATCTGCTGTCGCTGCGCGGCATCGATATCCAGGCCGAGAACAATACGGCCATGGCGCCCGATTTCCTGATGCAGCAGATGGAATGGCGCGAGGCGCTGCAGGATGCGGTACAGCAGCGCGACGCCGCGGCGCTGGACGCGCTGCTGCGTTCGCTGCGGCAGGAGAAGCGCGAGCGCCAGAGCGCGCTCGGCGGCCTGCTCGATGCCGGCGACGACGAGGCCGCGGCGGCCGCGGCGCGCCAGCTGATGTTCGTCGAGAAGATCGAGCACGACGCGAGCGAGGCGATCGACCGCCTCGAAGGCTAGCGCGGCCGGCACCATCGCGGGGGCCATGACACAATGGCGCCCCGGCAAAAGCGGGTAATGCGGCGGTACGCGCTGGTCGTTCGCCCGGCCATCGCGCCGCCTGCCCCGACAACAGAAGATTGACATGGCACTGCTTCAGATTTCCGAACCCGGCATGTCGCCGGCGCCCCACCAGCGACGGCTCGCGGTCGGTATCGACCTCGGCACCACCAATTCGCTGGTGGCGGCCGTTCGCAACAGCATTCCCGAGGTGCTGGCCGACGAGAGCGGCCGCACGCTGCTGCCGTCGGTGGTGCGCTATCTGCCGAACCGGACCGCGCAGATCGGCTTCCGCGCGCAGGAAGAGGCGGTGCGCGACCCCAAGAACACGATCGTCTCGGTCAAGCGCTTCATGGGCCGTGGCTTGCACGACGTCGCGCATATCGAGCACACCCCGTACGACTTCGTCGACGCGCCCGGCATGCTGCAGATCAAGACCGTCGCCGGCGTCAAGAGCCCGGTCGAGGTGTCGGCCGAGATCCTGGCCACGCTGCGCCAACGCGCCGAGGATGCGCTGGGCGACGACCTGGTCGGCGCGGTGATCACCGTGCCCGCCTATTTCGACGACGCGCAGCGCCAGGCGACCAAGGACGCGGCGCGTCTGGCCGGCCTCGAAGTGCTGCGCCTGCTGAACGAGCCGACCGCGGCGGCGATCGCCTACGGGCTCGACAACGCCTCGGAAGGGATCTACGCGGTCTACGACCTGGGCGGCGGCACCTTCGATATCTCGGTGCTGAAGCTGACCAAGGGCGTCTTCGAGGTGATGGCGACCGGCGGCGATTCCGCGCTGGGCGGCGACGACTTCGACCAGCGGCTGGTCTGCTGGATCGTCGAGCAGGCCGGCCTGCAACCGCTGTCGGCCGAGGACACGCGCCTGCTGATGGTGCGCGCGCGCGCCGCCAAGGAGGCGCTGTCGGAGGCCGACAGCACGGTGATCGACGCGGTGCTGGGCACCGGCGAGATCGTCCACCTGCCCTTGACCGCCGAGCAGTTCCGCGAGATGACCGCGCATCTGGTGCAGAAGACGCTGGCGCCGGTGCGCAAGGCCCTGCGCGATGCCGGCGTGGCGCCCGACGAGGTCAAGGGCGTGGTGCTGGTCGGCGGCGCCACGCGCATGCCGTCGATCCGCAAGGCGGTCGCCGATTTCTTCGGCCAGCCGCCGCTGACCAATCTCGATCCGGACAAGGTGGTCGCGCTGGGCGCGGCGATGCAGGCCAATCTGCTGGCCGGCAACCATGCGCCGGGCGAGGACTGGCTGCTGCTCGACGTGATTCCGCTGTCGCTGGGCGTCGAAACGATGGGCGGCCTGGTCGAGAAGATCATTCCCCGCAACAGCACGATCCCGGTCGCCCGCGCGCAGGAGTTCACCACCTTCAAGGATGGCCAGACCGCGATGGCGATCCATGTGCTGCAGGGCGAGCGCGAACTGGCCAGCGACTGCCGTTCGCTGGCGCGCTTCGAGCTGCGCGGCATTCCGCCGATGGTGGCCGGCGCCGCCCGTATTCGCGTGACCTACCAGGTCGACGCCGATGGGCTGCTGTCGGTCTCCGCGCGCGAGCTGCATTCCGGCGTCGAGGCCTCGATCACCGTCAAGCCCTCGTATGGTCTCGGCGACGACGATATCGCCCGGATGCTGCAGGACAGCTTCCGCGAGGCCGAGCATGACATGAGGAGCCGTGCGCTGGCCGAGGAACGGGTCGAGGCCGAACGCCTACTCGAGGCCACGCGCAGCGCGCTGCAGGCCGACGGCGATCTGCTGTCGGACGACGAGCGCGCCCAGGTCGAAGCGCTGATGACGCAGGTCCGCGAGACCGCCGCCGGCGACGACCATCTGGCGATCAAGGCCGCCATCGAAACGCTGTCGCGCGGCACCGACGAGTTTGCCGCCCGGCGCATGGACCGCTCGATCAAGAACGCGCTGGCCGGCCGCAAGGTGCAGGAGCTCGGCTGAAGGGCGCTCGCCACGGGACGCCCGTCACCCCCACATCAGGACCTGATATGCCACAGATTGTCGTACTGCCCCACGCCGAATACTGCCCAGAGGGCGCCGTCATCGAAGCCAAGAAGGGCACCAGCATCTGCGACGTGCTGCTCGAACATGACATCGAGATCGAGCACGCCTGCGAGAAGTCGTGCGCCTGCACCACCTGCCACGTGGTGGTGCGCGAGGGCTTCGATTCGCTGAACGAGGCCGAAGAGAAAGAGGAAGACCTGCTCGACAAGGCCTGGGGCCTCGAGCCGAATTCCCGGCTGTCCTGCCAGGCGATCGTCGCCGACGAAGACCTGACCATCGAGATTCCCAAATACACGATCAACCACGCCAAGGAAGGCCACTGAGCCCTGCATTGCCTGCCCGGGCGGCATGGCAACCCCGACGGCGAACGAAGACCTTGGAGAACCCCTGATGAAATGGACCGACACCTATGACATCGCGGCGGCGCTGTACGACAAGTACCCCGACGTCGATCCGCTGACCGTGCGCTTCACCGACCTGCGCCGCTGGGTGCTGGAACTGGACGGATTCGACGACCTGCCCGAGCGTTCGGGCGAAAAGATCCTCGAGGCCATCCAGGCAGCGTGGATCGCGGAAGCCGAGTAGGCTGCGGACGCAAAAAAAAAGCGCGCTTCATGGAAGCGCGCTTTTTGTTTGGCCGCCGGCCGGGGCCCCGCGGGCCCTTGGCTCAGTCTTCCCGCCGCAGATGCGGGAACAGGATCACGTCGCGGATGTTCGGGCTGTCGGTCAGCAGCATCACCAGGCGGTCGATGCCGATGCCGCAGCCGCCCGTCGGGGGCATGCCATATTCCAGCGCGCGGATGTAGTCGGCGTCGAAATACATCGCCTCTTCGTCGCCGGCATCCTTCTGCTCGACCTGCTTGCGGAAGCGCTCGGCCTGGTCCTCGGCATCGTTGAGCTCCGAGAAGCCGTTGGCGATCTCGCGGCCGGTAATGAACAGCTCGAAACGCTCGGTGATGCCAGGCACCGTATCGGAGGCCCGCGCCAGCGGCGATACCTCGACCGGATAGTCGACGATGAAGGTCGGCTCCCACAGCTGGCTCTCGGCGGTCTCCTCGAACAGCACCAGTTGCAGCGTGCCCAGGCCCGCGTTCAGGAATTGCGGCGCGCTGGTGTTGACGCCGAACTTCTTCAGCTCCGCGCGCAGGAAGTCGGCATCGGTCAGCTGCGCATCGGTGTATTGGGGCGCGTACTTCTGGATCGCCTGCGTGATGGTCAGCCGGTGGAAGGGCTTGCCCAGGTCCAGCTCGCGGCCCTGATAGGTCAGCGTCGCGCTGCCGCGCGCGTCGATCGCCGCCTTGCGGATCAGGTCCTCGGTGAAGTCCATCAGCCACCGGTAGTCGGTATAGGCCGCGTAGAACTCCATCATCGTGAACTCGGGGTTGTGGCGCGGGCTGACCCCCTCGTTGCGGAAATTGCGGTTGATCTCGAACACGCGCTCGAAGCCGCCGACGATCAGCCGCTTCAGATAGAGCTCGGGCGCAATGCGCAGGAACATCTGCATGTCCAGCGCATTGTGGTGCGTGATGAAGGGCTTGGCCGCGGCGCCGCCGGGAATCGGATGCAGCATCGGCGTTTCGACTTCCATGAAGCCGGCCTCGGCCATATGGCGGCGCAGCGACGAGATTGCCTCGGTGCGGGCGCGGAACGTTGCGCGCGTCTCCGGCGAGACGATCAGGTCGACATAGCGCTGGCGGTACTTCATTTCCTGGTCGGCCAGGCCGTGGAACTTGTCCGGCAGCGGGCGCAGCGACTTCGACAGCAGGCGCAGCTCCTGCACCTGCACCGACAGTTCGCCCTTGTTGGTGCGGAACAGCAGCCCGCGCGCGCTGACGATGTCGCCCAGGTCCCAGTGCTTGAACTGCGCGTAGACCTCTTCGCCGACCTTGTCGCGCGTGATGTAGAACTGGATCTGGCCGCTGCCGTCCTGCACCGTGGCGAAGCTGGCCTTGCCCATCACGCGCTTGAGCATCATGCGGCCGGCCACCGCGACCTCGACCGGATTGGCCTCGAGCGCGGCCTGGTCGGCCTCGCCGTACTGCGCGTGCAGGCCGGCGGCCTGGTGGGTCGGGCGGAAGTCGTTGGGGAAGGCGACGCCTTGCTGACGCAGCGCCTGCAGCTTCTCGCGCCGTTCGGCAATGATCTTGTTTTCGTCGACGGCGGGGGCCTGCTCGGCAGGCGCGCGGGTGGGTTCGGTCATGATGTCGTCAAAGGGCGGGGCACGAGGGCCGCGCGGGAAAGTCAGGTATTGCGGATATCGTCGAGTTCGGTGCTGCCGAAGTCGGCGCGCTGCAGATAGGCCGCGATGCGGGCGGCGGCCTCGTCGGGGCTGGTCAGCTGCGCGTTGGCCTTCAGCGAGCGGAAGCGTTCGACCTGAGCGAAGTCGGCCTCGCGGATCGCGGCCTGCATGCCGGTATCGACCACGCCCGGCGCCAGCGCCACCGCGCGCACGCCACGCTCGGCCGGCACCGATGCGTATTCGGCATTGACCGAGCGCACGAACATGTCGAGCGCGGCCTTGCCGGCGCAGTAGGCGCTCCAGCCCTCGATCGGGCGGCGCGCGGCGCCGGACGAGATCGCCAGCACCTTGCGCGGGCAGCCGAAGCGCTCGCTGCGCGCCAGGAAGGCCGCGGTCATCGTCATCGGCGACACCAGATTGGTCATCAGGTGCGGCACCACCGTCGCCTCCTGCAGCTCGGCGATCGGCGCGATCGGCTCGATCACGCCGGCGTTCAGCACCAGCGTCGCGCTGGCGGGGGCATCGACGCTGTCGAGCACGCTCGCCAGCCAGCTTGCCGCCTGCGCGGGCTTGGACAGGTCCTGCAGGTGCCAGGCGATCGGCACGCCGCTGGCCTGCGCGGCCTGCTCCAGTTCGGCGTTGCGGCTGCGCGCCACGCACACCAGCCGGTTGCCCGGCACCAGCAGCGCGCGCACCAGCGCCGCGCCCAGCCCGCGCGAGGCGCCGGTGACGATGATCAGATGCGAAGCGTCAGTCGATGCGGCTGTGGTCATGGATGTCGCCCTGGCGGAGAGAGGTCGGAACCCGCGGCACGGCCGCGCCGCGGGAGGGGTGGCGCGAGCGGGCGCCGGTCCTGCTGGTGCTGCAACGCTCGGCCTGCGCTTACAGGCCCTGTTTCAGGCTCGCCTCGATGAAGTTGTCCAGGTCGCCGTCCAGCACCTTCTGCGTGTTGGACATTTCGACGTTGGTGCGCAGGTCCTTGATGCGGCTCTGGTCCAGCACGTACGAGCGGATCTGGTGGCCCCAGCCCACATCGGTCTTGGTCGATTCGAGCTTGTCGGCCTCGGCCTGGCGCTTGCGCATCTCGTGTTCGTACAGGCGCGACTTCAGCATCGACATCGCCTCGGCGCGGTTGCGGTGCTGCGAGCGGTCGTTCTGGCACTGCACGACGATGCCGGTCGGGATATGCGTGATCCGCACCGCCGAATCGGTCTTGTTGATGTGCTGGCCGCCCGCGCCGGAAGCGCGATAGGTATCGACGCGCAGGTCCGCCGGATTGATCTCGACCTCGAACGAGTCGTCGACCTCCGGATAGACGAACACCGACGAGAACGAGGTGTGCCGGCCGCCCGACGAATCGAACGGCGACTTGCGCACCAGCCGGTGCACGCCGGTCTCGGTACGCAGATAGCCGAACGCGTATTCGCCCTCGACCTTGATCGTGGCGCTCTTGATGCCGGCGACGTCGCCCTCGGATTCTTCCAGCACTTCGGCCTTGAAGCCCTTGCGCTCGCAGTACTTCAGGTACTGGCGCAGCAGCATCGAGGCCCAGTCGCACGCCTCGGTACCGCCGGCGCCGGCCTGGATGTCGATGAAGGCATTGGCCTGATCGAGTTCGCCGGAGAACATGCGGCGGAACTCCATGTCGGCGACGGTCGCCTCGAAGCCCTTGACGTCCTCTTCGATCGACACCAGCGTGTCGTCGTCGCCCTCTTCACGCGCGAGCTCGAACAGCTCCTGCGCGCTTTCCAGATCCTCGCTCAGCTTGCCCAGTACCTGGACCACGCCTTCGAGCATCTTCTTTTCCTTGCCGAGATCCTGGGCCCGCTTCGGGTTGTTCCAGACCTCGGGGTCCTCCAGTTCGCCGTTGACTTCGGCCAGACGTCCTACCTTGACGTCGTAGTCAAAGATACCCCCGTAGATCTTCCGTCCGGGAACGGAGATCGGAGATGGCGCCGGAGATGGCGTTGAGGCGTTCTGCTTCCATGGTGTTCTTGCGCTTTGAAAACCGTGAATTATAGCGGAACGGGGAGGCATTCCCCGGGCAATGACGGATAATGCGCCGCGCGGAAGGCCGCGCATGGCGCCCGCCGCCGGCGCGCTCGCCGGGGCCTGCGAAGGCCGTTTCCCGAGGGCGCGCCGAACTGTGGCCGTGACCGATGGTCTACAGTTGCGGGTGCGTCAACCGTTACATCGGTGGCGCCGCTTCCGTTTTTATCCGCCGTTCCAGTCCGCCGTTGCGCCAGCCGAGGCCGTAGATCGAGGCCCTCGATATTGCCGCGGGCGCCAGAATTCCGATGCAGCCATGACGATGCCAGCCACCTCGACCTTCCCGGCCGCGACCGCCACCAACGACCCCGCCATCGGCCGCCGGCGCGCCATCGCCGCGCTGGCCGCCACGATGCTGGCGACGCTGGCCGGCTGCGGCACGGTGGGCGAGGGCGGCCCCGCGCCGGACGGCTTCTACCGCGTCCGTTCCGGCGACACGCTGTATTCGATCGCGCGCCGCCATCGCCGCTCGGTGCGCGATCTGGTGCGCTGGAACGCGTTGCCGAGCGCGGACCGCATCGAGGTCGGCCAGCTGATTCGCGTGCGGCCTGCCGCCGGCGCCGCGGCGGCGGCGAGCAACGCCAGCGGCCCGACTACGGTCGAGGACACGCCGCGTGCCGCGGCGCCGTCGAGCCGGCCGCCGTCCAGCCGCATCGCGCTGCAATGGCCGGCGGACGGCACGGTCACGCACGGCTATGCGCCGCCGTCGAGCAAGGGACTGCGCATCGCGGTGCCGGCCAACGGCACCGTACGGGCGGCCGCGGCCGGCTGGGCGATCCACGTCGGCGCGCTGCGTGGCTACGGCACGCTGGTGATCGTCAAGCACAACGACGACTGGCTGACCGTCTACGGCAACCTGGATCAGCCGATGGTCAAGGAAGGCGCCCACGTCGACGCGGGCCAGGTGGTGGGCCGCATGGGTGCCGCGGCCAGCGAGCTGCATTTCGAGGTGCGCGGCAACGGCAAGCCGGTCGATCCGGCCAGCATGCTGCCTGCGCGGGGATAAGCGGCCGGTCTTGTCGTCCCCGCGCGGGCAGGGATCCAGCGACTGCAAACCTGGCCGCACAAGCCGCTGGACCCCGCCTGCGCGGGGGCGACAACGAGAGACGTTCCTTGCTACTGCGCGTGCTCGATCACCATCTGCACGCGCGTGACGCCGTTGAACGTGTTGTTGTCGAGCCGGTAGGCGACCATCGCGCTGGCGCCGAGCGTGTCGGCGTGGTTGAACCAGATCGCGTCGAACTGGCGCTTGCCGCGCCCCAGCTGCAGCTTCAGATGCTTGCCCTTGAGCACGGTCTGGCGCAGCACGTCGAATTCCCCGCAGAAGGTCGGCGGCGGAAAGCCCTGGCCCCATACCTGCTGCTCCAGCAGCGAGACGAAGGCCGGATCGAAGCAGTGGTCCTCGATCTCGCCGTCGGTCTCGATCACGCGGGCCAGGTGATCGTCGGTCAGCCATTCGCGGCCGATTCCCTCGAACGCGTCCATGAAGCGCTCGAAATCGCCGGCGCGCAGCGTCAGGCCGGCCGCCATCGCATGGCCGCCGAACTTCACGAGCAGACCGGGATGGCGCTTGGAGACCAGGTCGAGCGCATCGCGCAGATGAAAGCCCGGAATCGAGCGGCCCGAGCCCTTGATCGTGGCCTCGTCGCCCGGCGCGAAGGTGATCGTCGGCCGATGGAATTTCTCCTTCAGGCGCGACGCCACGATGCCGATCACGCCCTGGTGCCAGGTGTCGTTGAACACGCTGACGGTAAAGCGCGACGACGGATCGAGCCCGTCCAGCGGACGCTCGAGGATCTGCAGCGCTTCCTGCTGCATGCCCGCCTCGATGTCGCGCCGCTCGCGGTTCATCGCATCGAGCTGCTGCGCGATCTCCCAGGCGCGCTCCGCGTCGTCGCTGAGCAGGCATTCGATGCCGAGCGACATGTCGGCCAGCCGTCCCGCGGCGTTCAGCCGCGGCCCCAGGCCGAAGCCGAGATCGAAGGTGGTGGCGCGGCTGGCCTCGCGTCCGGCCGCGCGGAACAGCGCGGCCACGCCCGCATGCATGCGGCCCGCCCGCATGCGCTTCAGGCCCTGCGCGACCAGGATGCGGTTGTTGGTGTCTAGCTTGACCACGTCGGCCACGGTGCCCAGCGCGACCAGATCGAGCAGCGTATCCAGCCGCGGCTGGCTGGCCGGCGTGAACACGCCGCGCTGGCGCAGTTCGGCGCGCAGCGCCAGCAGCACGTAGAACATCACGCCGACGCCTGCCAGGTTCTTGCTGGGGAAGCCGCAGCCCGGCTGGTTCGGATTGACGATCACCGCCGCGTCGGGCAACTGGTCGCCCGGCAGATGGTGGTCGGTGACGACCACGTCGATGCCGCGCGCATTGGCCGCGGCCACGCCATCGACGCTCGCGATGCCGTTGTCGACGGTGACGATCACGTCCGGATTGCGTTGCGCCGCCAGCGCGACGATCTCCGGCGTCAGGCCGTAGCCGTACTCGAAGCGGTTCGGCACGATGTAGTCGACCTGCGCGCCCAGCATGCGCAGCCCGCGCACGCCGACCGCGCAGGCGGTGGCGCCATCGCAGTCGTAATCGGCGACGATCAGCAGCCGGCGGCGGGCCGCGATCGCGTCGGCCAGGTAGACCGCGGCGCGGTCGATGCCCTTCATCGCCTGCGGGGCCATCAGCTCGGGCAGATCGGTGGCCAGCTCGCGCGCATGGGTGACGCCGCGCGCCGACAGGATGCGCGCCAGCGTCGGATGCAGGCCCAGCGCGGCGAGGGCGCTGGCGTGGTCGGGCTGGTGGGGGCGGATCGCGATGCGGGTCATGGGGTCGGAACGATAGCGGAGCAGGGGCCGGGGCGGCGGCCAGGCGAGCAAGACGGGTGGAACGGGCGCGTTGGCATCGGCATGGTCGTGCTCATGCGCTCATGCCGCCAGCGCCAGATCGGACAGCAGCGCGCGCCAGTCGCCGCGCATCCCCAGGCCGCGCCAGAACTTGCGCAGATCGCCGCGGCGCACGGTGAATTCGGCGTGATGGTCGTCGCCGCCGAGCACCAGCGTCAGCGCCTGCAGCCGGCCCGCTTCGAGCGCGGCCAGCGCCGGCGCGAACCAGTCGGCCTCGAGCGCATGCAGCCGCTCGATCCAGCTGCCCCAGTCCTCGGCGATATAGGCCGAGACGCAGGCATCGAGCAGCGCCATGGCGCTGCCCCCGGCCTGCAGGGAATCCAGCGATTCAAGCGATGCCAGCGAGGACGGCAACGGCCGGCATGCGGCGCCGCCCGCCAGCGCCAGCCCGCGCAGCAGCGGATCGTCGGCCAGCACCGTATCGGCCAGCCGCGGCACCGGCCGCAGCGCGCCGCCGCCATGCAGCCAGACCGAGTTGACGGGCAGCGCGCCGTTGGCCTCGCGCGCCTGGTTGACCGGATGGTCGAACCAGGTCATCTGGATCTCGTTCTGCAGCCGGCGCCAGTCGCGCTCGCGCGGGCCGGACTGCATCCAGACGTCGATATTGCGGCCGGCGGCGCGCAGCGGCGGGGTAGCGTCCAGCGGGCCGAACACCGCTTCGGGCAGGTACCAGCGGCCGGGGTGGGGCGCATCCAGCGCGATGCCCGAATCGTCCAGCAGCGGCGCGATGGCCTCGCGCAGCGCGGCCGATTCGGCGGCGTCCAGCGTCAGCAGCGCCGGGTCCATCAGCACCAGATGATCGCGCGCGGCATGGATATGGACCGGCTGCAGGCAGACCCAGGAACCCTCGTCACGGCCCGCCGCGGCGGCGCCATGGTCGGCCAGCCGCATGTAAGGGGCGGTGGGCACGCGCGCGGTGTCCAGGCCTGCGCGCGCGGCGAGCCAGCGCTCGTGCGGCAGCGAGCGCAGCGCGGTCGGGTCGTAGCCCGGACCGTGGCGCTCGCGCGCGGTGGCGCCGGCGCGCGTCAGCAACTTTCCCAGCGCCGGCAACTCCAACTGGCGCAGCAGCGCGCCGGCAATGCCGCCACCGGCGCCGTTCGGTTCGTCCAGGCCCTCGGTATCCGCGCCGGGCGGGACCGAAAAGGGCACAATCAGGGTCAGGTGCGTCGTCATGGTTGGCGAGATTGTAAACTCGCGGCTGGCCGGCGCGTCCCGATTCACCGGATTCGCGCAGGATTTGCGCAGGATTTGCGCGGCGTCCGCGGGCGCCGCGGAGGCGATGGCGGCCCGGCAGGGCCCTTCGCGCATTGGCAACGAACACAGGAACCGTCTTGAACTTTCCCTACGAGTGGCAGATTGGCTGGCGCTATACCCGCGCCAGCAAACGCGCCAGCCGCAATACCTTCATCTCGTTCATCTCGATGATCTCGATGCTCGGCATCGCCCTCGGCGTGGCGGCGCTGATCGTCGTGCTGTCGGTGATGAACGGCTTCCAGAAGGAGGTCCGCGACCGCATGCTGTCGGTGCTGGCGCATATCGAGGTGATCGGCCCGTCCACGCTGCCCGACTGGCGCCGCACCGCCGCCGAGGCGATGCGCAACAAGGAGGTCGTCGGCGCCGCGCCCTATGTCGCCGCGCAGGCGATGCTGACGCGCGACGACATCGTGCGCGGCGTGCTGCTGCGCGGCGTCGACCCGGCCGAGGAGCCCAAGGTCTCGGACATCGGCAAGCAGTTCAAGGCCGGCAGCCTGAACGAGCTGCAGCCCGGCGGCTTCGGCATCGTGCTCGGCGGCGAGCTGGCGGCGGCGATGGGCGTGCGCGTCGGCGACAAGGTCACGCTGGTGGCGCCGCAGGGCACCATCACGCCGGCCGGCGTGCTGCCCCGGCTCAAGCAGTTCACCGTGGTCGGCGTGTATTCGTCGGGCCATTACGAGTTCGACAGCGCGCTGGCGCTGATCGACATCCAGGACGCGCAGACGCTGTTCCGGCTCGACGGTCCCAACGGCCTGCGGCTGAGGCTGGCCGACATGCAGCGCGCGCCGCAGGTCGCCGATGCGCTGGCCGGCACGCTGTCCGGCGAGCTCTATCTGCGCGACTGGTCCAAGCAGAACCGCAACTGGTTCGCCGCGGTGCAGACCGAGAAACGGATGATGTTCATCATCCTGACACTGATCATCGCGGTGGCGGCCTTCAACCTGGTGTCGACGCTGGTGATGACCGTCACCGACAAGCAGGCCGATATCGCGATCCTGCGCACGATGGGCGCGCAGCCCGGCTCGATCATGCGCATCTTCATCGTGCAGGGCGTGGCGATCGGCTTCATCGGCACCGTGCTCGGCGTGCTCGGCGGCACGCTGATCGCGACCAATATCGACGTGATCGTGCCCTTCATCGAGCGGATCCTGCAGGTCCAGTTCCTGCCCCGCGACATCTATTTCATCAGCGAATTGCCCTCGGACCCGCGCGTGAACGACATCGCCACCATCGGCACCATTTCCTTCGTGCTGGCCATCCTGGCCACGCTCTATCCCAGCTGGCGCGCCGCCCGCGTGAACCCCGCGGAGGCGCTGCGCTATGAGTGAGGCCATGCTGAACCGCACCGCTTCCCCCGACGCCTGGCCCGAGGCCGCGCCGGCGGGCGCCACCGCCGCCTCGCAACCGATCCTGAGCGCGCAGGGCCTGTGCAAGCGTTTCCGCCAGGGCGGGCTCGACGTCGAGGTGCTGCGCGGCGTCGACCTGCGCGTCAATGCCGGCGAGAAGGTCGCCATTGTCGGCGCCTCGGGCTCCGGCAAAAGCACGCTGCTGCATGTGCTGGGCGGGCTCGACAATCCGGATTCGGGCAGCGTCGCGCTGCTCGGCAAGCCCTTCACCGATCTGCGCGAGACCGAGCGCAACCTCGTGCGCAACCGCTCGCTCGGCTTCGTCTACCAGTTCCACCATCTGCTGCCGGAGTTCACCGCGCTGGACAACGTCGCGATGCCGATGCGCATCCGCGGCCTGCGCCAGGGCGAGGCGCGCGAGGCGGCGCAGGCGATGCTGGCGCGCGTGGGCCTGGGCGAGCGCGCGAAGCACCGTCCGGGCGAGCTGTCGGGCGGCGAGCGGCAGCGCGTCGCGATCGCGCGCGCGCTGGTGGGGCAGCCCGCCTGCGTGCTGGCCGACGAGCCGACCGGCAACCTCGACGACCATACGGCCGGCGGCGTCTACGACCTGATGCTCGAGCTGTCGCGCACGCTGGGCACCAGCTTCGTGATCGTCACCCACGATCTCGATCTGGCCAATCGCTGCGACCGCGTGCTGCGGCTGCGCGACGGCCATTTGCATCGCGAACGCTGAGCGCGGCGCGCCGGAGTTCATCGCCGATGTGGATCGATACCCATTGCCACCTGGACGCGGCCGAGTTCGATGAGGACCGCGGCGCGGTGGTGACGGCCGCGGCCGCGGCCGGCGTCGGCGGCATCGTGCTGCCGGCGGTGGCGGTGTCGAACTTCGACGCGGTACGCGCGCTGGCGCATCGCCATCCGGCCTGCGTCTATGCGCTCGGCATCCATCCGCTGTGCACGCCCGGCGCGGGGCAGGCCGATCTCGACGCGCTGCGCAGCGAGGTCGAGATCGCCTTGTCCGACCCCCGCTTCGTCGGCATCGGCGAGATCGGCCTGGACTTCTTCGTGCCGGGCCTCGACGCGCAGCACCAGACCTGGCTCTATGTCGAGCAGCTGAAGATCGCGCGCGAGTTCGATCTGCCGGTGCTGCTGCATGTGCGCAAGTCGCAGGACCAGGTCGCCGCGCAACTGCGGCGCGTCGGCGTGCGGCGCGGCATCGCGCATGCGTTCAACGGCAGCGCGCAGCAGGCGCAGCGCTTCGTCGAGCAGGGCTTCAAGCTCGGCTTCGGCGGCAACGTGACGTTCAGCCGCGCGCGGCAGATCCGACGGCTGGCGGTGGAGCTGCCGCTGGACGCGCTGGTGCTGGAGACCGATGCGCCCGATATCGCGCCGGCCTGGCTGACCGACGACCAGTTCGGCGAGCAACGCAAGGTGCGCAACACGCCGGCCGAGGTCGCGGGCGTCGCGCGGGTGCTGGCCGAACTGCGCGGCATCGACGCGGACACCTTGGCCCAGGCGACCTGGCGCAATGCGGTCGAGGCGCTGCCCCGGCTGGCCGCCTTTGCCGCGACGATGGCACCGTCCTCCGCCGTGACGGACTGACAAGTTCCGGGCCGCCGCCCGGCGGTATAAACGCGGGCATCGTGATCCCTTGATTGGGGGGCGTGCATGTCTGCGGTGCGTGCGGTCGTTGCAGCCGCTATCGTCGTTTCGTTCTCTGCGGCGCCTGCTGTTCCGGCCATTGCCGCGGCCGCTGTTGCTGCGGCCGCTATTGCCGGGCCGCGATGCGCCTGACGCTGTGCGCCTTCGTCGCGGGCTGCTGGCTGGTGCAGCAATTGCCGGCACTGCCGCCAGCTTCGATCGGCGTGACCGCCGGTCTGGCCGCATTGGTGGTGGTGATCGCGCTGTCGCCGCTTGCCGGGCGTCCGGAGCCTTCCTCGAACGGCTTCCATGTCCGCTTGCTGGCCACTGTGCTGGCCGCGCTGATCGCCGGCGCGGCATGGTCCGTCTGGCGTGCCGAGCGTCGCCTGGCCGAGCGGCTTGCGGCGCAGTTCGAAGGCGTCACGCTGTCGCTGACGGGCGTGGTGTCGGGATTGCCGACCGGCAACGGCGAGAGCCTGCGTTTCGCGTTCACGGTCGACGGCGACAGGCCGGCCGGCTTGCCGCCGCTGCTGTCGCTCGGCTGGCAGCAGGCGCCGCCCGATCTGCTGCCCGGCACGCGGCTGGCGCTGACCGTACGGCTGAAGCGGCCACATGGTCTCGCCAATCCGCATGGTTTCGATTACGAATACTGGCTACTGCAGCGGGGCATCGGTGCGACGGGCTACGTGCTGGCGGCCCGCCCCGCAGCGCCGGTGGCCCTGCGGCCGGCCTGGCGCATCGCGCGCTGGCGCGCGCGGATCCGCTCGCGCATGCTGGCCGCGATGCCGGCCGAGGCGCCATTGGCTGGCGTGCTGGTGGCGCTGGCGATCGGCGACCAGAGCGGCATCGCCGCCGACCAATGGCGCTGGTTCACCCGCACTGGCATCGGCCATCTGGTCAGCATTTCGGGCCTGCATATCACGATGATTTCCGGGCTGGCCGGTGCGCTGGCGAGGGCGCTGTGGCGGTATTCGTTCGGCCTGGGCAGATGGCTGCGGCGGCCGCTGCCGTTGCGTTGTCCTGCGCAGCGGGCGGCGGCGCTGGTGGCGGTGGCGATGGCGCTGGCCTATGGGCTGCTGTCGGGAATGGAGGTGCCGGCGCAACGCACGGTGGCGATGGTGTCCGTTGCCGCGCTGGCGCTGTGGTGGCAGCGCCGGCCGCCCGCGTCGCTGGTGCTGGCCTGGGCTGCGGCGGTGGCGCTGGCCCTCGACCCCTGGGCGGTGCGGGCGGCGGGATTCTGGCTGTCGTTCGGCGCGGTCGCGGCGATCTTCGTGGCGGCGTCGCAGCGAACCGTGGCCGTGGCCGGCGGCGAGCCGTCGCGGCGCTCGGTCTGGCAGGCGCGCTGGCAAGGCCTGCGGCGGCATCTGGCCGAGTCGGTGCGCACGCAATGGGCCGTCACGATCGGACTGCTGCCGCCGACGCTGCTGTTGTTCCAGCAGGTGTCGGTGGTGTCGCCGCTGGCCAATGCGCTGGCGATTCCGCTCGTCAGCCTGTTGGTGACGCCGTTGGCGCTGGGCGCGGCGATGCTGGCGGCGTGGCCCGTGGACTGGCCGCTCGGCGGCGCCATCGCGCTGGTGGCCGCATGGCTGCTGACGCTGGCGCACCAGGCGATGGCATGGCTGGCGGCGGTGCTGGTGCGACTGGCGGCGCCGCACTGGGCCGTCTGGCAGGCCGCGCGGCCCGATACCGTCGAACTCGCCTTCGCGCTGCTCGGCACGGCGGTGCTGCTGGCCCCCCGTGCCTTCGGCTGGGGCTGGCGCGTGCATGGCCTGGTGCTGCTGATCCCGATGCTGTCGAGCGGCCGCGCGCCGCTGCCGGCCGCCGCCTTCCGCGCGACGGCGCTCGATGTCGGGCAGGGCGCGGCGGTGCTGATCGAGACCCGCGGCCATCGGCTGCTGTACGACGCCGGGCCGGCGTATGGCGCGACCAGCAATCCGGCCGATTCGCCACGGCCCAGCGCCGGCGAGCGCGTGGTGGTGCCGTTCCTGCGCGCGGTTGGCATTCACTCGCTCGATGCGCTGGTGATCAGTCACGAGGACGCCGATCATGCCGGCGGCGCGCGCGACGTGATGGCGGCGCTGCCGGTCCGGCGCCTGTGGGCGTCGCTGCCGCGTGGCCATCCGCTATGGCGGTTGCAGGCCGGGAGCGGGCCGGATGCCGGTGCGGTGTGTGCGGCCGGTATCGCGTGGCAATGGGACGGCGTGCGTTTCGAGCTGCTGCATCCGTTGCCGGGGCAGGGCGACGACGCGGCGATCGGCAGCAATGCGCGCAGCTGCGTGCTGCGGATCTCGAGCCCGTACGCCGCGATGCTGCTGACCGGCGATATCGACCGCGCCGCCGAACTGGCAATGGTCGCTCGCCTGCCGCCCGATGCGCTGCGTGCCGACCTGCTGCTGGGGCCGCACCATGGCAGCCGCACGTCGTCCAGCGACGAATGGCTCGACGCGGTGCGGCCCGTTGCGGCGGTGTTCCAGCTCGGCTATCGCAACCGCTACCGGCATCCGCATGCGCAGGTATGGGCGCGCTATGGCCGCCGCGGGATCGCGCGCTATCGCAGCGATCGCACCGGCGCCGTCGAAGTCGTCGCGAATCGGGACGGCATTGCGATCGCGTCGTTCCGGCAGCAGGCGCGGCGCTACTGGCGGCCGGCCCAGGATGCGCCGGAATGAACGAGTACGGGTTACCGCTTGGCCGCGCGGCGGGCGGCCGGGCTCGCCGCACGCTTGGTCGCGGGCGTAGTCACTCGCTTCGACGCACCTTTTGCCGCCGGCCCCGCGCTGCGGCGCGCCTTGCCGCGCGGCAGCGGCTCGATCGCATGGCTGGGCTCGGCGCTGGCGATGCGGCGCTCGCGCAGATGCGCCTTCGCGCGTTGCAAGCGGCCCGCCATCGTGTCGGCCCGTGCCAGCGCGACGCCCGCGGCGAGCACATCGCCGAGCACCAGATGGCTGATGCGCGAGGTCATCGGCGTATAGACCTCGCTGTCCTCTTCCACATCGGAGAACACGCAGACGTCGGCCAGCGCGGCCAGCGGCGAGCCGCTGTGCGTCAGCGCCAGCACGCTGGCGCCCGCGCCGCGCGCCAGCGTGGCCGCGGTCAGCATGTCCCAGGTGCGGCCGCTGTTGGACACCAGCACCGCGACGTCGCCCGGCGCCAGCAGCGCGGCGGACATGCTGAACACATGCGGATCGGAGTACGCGACGGTCGGCATGCCGAGACGGAAGAACTTGTGCTGGATGTCGAGGGCGACGATGCCGGAGTTGCCGCAGCCGTAGAACTCGATGCGGCGCGCGCCGGCCAGCAGCGCGATGCCGTGCTCGATCTGATCGGCCGACAACGCATTGCGCACCGACATCAATGTCGCGATGGTGCGGTCGAACACCTTGCCGGCGATATCGGCCGGCCGGTCCTGCGGATTGACGTCCTGGTGCACGAAAGGCGTGCCGGCGCCGACGGTCTGCGCGAACTGCAGCTTGAACTCGCGAAAGCCGTCGTAGCCGAGCGCCGCGCAAAAGCGTGCAATGGTCGGCTGCGACACGCCGGCAAGGCGAGCGAGCTCCGGCATCGACAGCCGGATCACGCTGGCGCCGTGGCGCGCGACGTAGTCGGCGAGGCGGCGTTCGGAGGGGCGAAGGGAGTCGTAGACGGCGAGGATGCGGTCACGCATGAGGGCGGCAAGAGTCGGATTGGATCGGGATTTGTAGAGATTCTACTTGGCCGGCCGAATGATCGGGTGGAACGCCGTGCGCCGCAGTCGGGAATAACCCTGATGCCGAACGATGGAAAGCTCGATTTCACTGGGTTTTTTCGCTGTTTGGGATGGGGCGGTGCGACACGAGGCTTCTGGAATGGCGCCGTCTTCCGGTAGAATGTAGAAATTCTACACAAATCGACCCTGCCGGGATCCGCCGATATCCCGTTGATCGAACCGCCCGATCCCCCGTTCGCCTCTTCATATCGAATGCCACAGACTCTCGATTCCGCCGTGCGCGACGTCACCGCGCGCATCGTCGAACGTAGCCGCGCCAGCCGCAGCGCCTACCTGGAGCGCTGCGCCCGCGCGCAACGCGAACTGGGCCCGGCACAGGGCTTGTCCTGCGCCAACCTGGCTCATGGCTACGCCGCGCTGCCGGCCGCCGACAAGCTGAAGCTGCGCGTGGAACATGCGCTGAATCTCGGCATCGTCACCGCGTACAACGACATGCTGTCCGCGCACCAGCCCTATGAGCGCTATCCCGCGCTGATCCGCGCGGCGGCGCGTGAAGTGGGCGCGGTGGCGCAGGTCGCCGGCGGCGTGCCGGCGATGTGCGACGGCATCACGCAGGGCAATCCCGGCATGGAGCTTTCGCTGTTCTCACGCGATGCGATCGCGATGGGCGCCGCGATCGCGCTGTCGCACAACACCTTCGATGCGGTGGTGATGCTCGGCGTCTGCGACAAGATCGTCCCGGGGCTGGTGATGGGCGCGCTGCAGTTCGGCCATTTGCCGGTGGTGATGGTGCCGGCCGGACCGATGGCCAGCGGCCTGCCCAACAAGGAGAAGGCGCGCGTGCGGCAGCTGTATGCCACCGGCCAGGTCGGCCGCGACGCGCTGCTCGAGGCCGAGTGCCAGGCCTATCACGGCGCCGGCACCTGCACGTTCTATGGCACCGCCAACAGCAACCAGCTGCTGATGGAAATCATGGGCCTGCATCTGCCGGGCGCGGCGTTCGTGCCGCCGGAGGGCGGCCTGCGCGATGCGCTGACGGCCGCCGCGGCGCAGCGCGCGCTGGCACTGTCGGCACGCGGCGATGGCTATCTGCCGATCTGCCGCATCGTCGACGAACGCGCGGTCGTCAACGGCATCGTCGGACTGCTGGCGACCGGCGGCTCGACCAACCACACGATCCATCTGGTGGCGATGGCGCGTGCGGCCGGCATCGTGATCGACTGGGACGACTTCGACCGGCTGTCGCGCGTGACGCCGCTGCTGGCGCGCGTCTATCCGAACGGCGCCGCCGACGTCAATCATTTCCATGCGGCCGGCGGCGTCGGCTTCGTCATTCGGCAACTGCTCGATGCCGGGCTGCTGCACGAGGACGTCGAGACCGTGGCCGGCCCGGGACTGGCGCGTTATGCGCGGGAGCCGGTACTGCACGACGGCGCGTTGCAGTGGCGCGAAGCCCCGGCGCAAAGCGGCGACGCGCAGGTGCTCGCGCCGATCGACAAGCCGTTCGATCCCGAAGGCGGATTGCGCTTGATGTCCGGCAACCTGGGCCGCGGCGTGATCAAGGTGTCGGCGGTCGCGCCCGAGCACCGGATCGTCGAGGCGCCGGCGCGCGTGTTCGAATCGCAGCAGGCGTTGCAGGACGCGTTCGCGCGCGGCGAGCTCGACCGCGACGTCATCGTCGTGGTGCGCTTCCAGGGGCCGAACGCCAACGGCATGCCGGAGCTGCACCGGCTGACGCCGCCGCTGGGCGCGCTGCAGGACGCCGGCCATCGCGTCGCGCTGGTCACCGACGGCCGCATGTCGGGTGCCTCCGGCAAGGTGCCGGCGGTGATCCACGTCGGCCCCGAGGCCAGCGCGGGCGGTCCGCTGGCGCGCGTGCGCGATGGCGACCTGCTGCGCGTCGATGCGGTCGCCGGCACGCTGGCGTGGCTCGGCGATCCGGCAGAGCTCGCGGCGCGCGCGCCTGCTGCACCGCCGCAGGACGCGTTCGCCGACTACAGCCTGGGCCGCGGCCTGTTCGGCCTGTTCCGCCGCCACGCGCGCGGCGCCGAGCAGGGCGGCAGCGCGCTGGACCTCAGCGAGGCCGATGCGATGGCGGCGCCGCGCGCACTATAGTCGTGCTGTAGTCGTGCTGTAGGGCGTACTTGCGGCAGCCGCTATCCGGAACCCGCTATCCGCTATCCGCTGGGCGATATCCGATACCGAATCAATCCCGAAGTCGGCCGGACCTGGCGTCCGGCCTCGACCGCCCGCATGCGAACTCGCCGGCGCGCGGTCAGACCAACAAGGACGGCACCGACCGTCCGATCCTGATCGATGGAGCAGACATGATCTATATCCTGATGGGCGTCTCCGGCAGCGGCAAGACCACGGTCGGCTCGCTGCTGGCGCAGGCGCTGCATTGCGGCTTCCATGATGCCGACGAATTCCACAGCGCCGCCAACAAGGCCAAGATGGCCGCGGGCATTCCGCTGACCGACGAGGACCGCTGGCCCTGGCTGGACGCGATGCGCGCGGCCATCGACCAGGCCCGCGCCGAGGGCCGCCCCCACGTCTTCACCTGCTCCGCGCTGCGCCAGATCTATCGCGACCGGCTGACGCCGCCCGACGGCGGGGTCAGCTTCATCTACCTGAAGGGCGATATCGACGTGCTGCGCACCCGCCTGGCCGGCCGCAGCGGGCATTTCTTCGACCCCAAGCTGCTGCAGAGCCAGCTCGATACGCTGGAGGAGCCGCGCGACGCGCTGGTGCTCGATATCCGCAAGCCGCCCGAGGAGCTGGTGCGCCAGATCCTGGCGGAGCGTCCGCCAGTCCGCGGCGGCCAGCCCGTGCACTGAAATGGTGTGCCGGGGCGGCCTGTTCCCGCGCCGCTCCGCGCCATTCCGTGACGTTTCCCGCCCCTGCGCGTCTTTCCGCCCCGTTTGCGCAACCTTTCCACTGGCAGACATCTTGCTTGAATGTCTGCCAAGGCACCTGACTTCCTTCTCGGGGGCAGCGGCCGGACGTATGCTGTAGGAGTCAACGATGCGCGGCGGCCGGTCGGGCGCCCGGCACTGGGGAGGGCATCATGGCGGCGCGGTTTTTCGATGAAATGCTGGACTGGCGCGGCGATGCGCCCCCGAACATCGCCGCCGGGCAGGCCTTGTCGCCCGACGCGATCCGGCCGCACTACCGTCACTTCGCCGACTGGCTGGCGCGCCAGTCGGAGGCCACCATGGCCAACAAGCGTGCCGAGGCCGACCTGGTGTTCCGGCGCGTGGGCATCACCTTCGCCGTCTATGGCGACAAGGACGAGGACAACAGCGGCACCGAGCGCACCATCCCGTTCGACGTGATTCCGCGCATCTTCCCGGCCGGCGAATGGGCGCTGCTGGAGCGGGGCCTGCGCCAGCGGGTCGCCGCGCTGAACCGCTTCATCCATGACATCTATCACGGGCAGGACATCATCCGCGCCGGCGTGATTCCGCCCGAGCAGGTCTACGACAACGCGCAGTACCGTCCCGAGATGCTGGGCATCGACGTGCCGCGCGACATCTATGCGCATGTCGCCGGCATCGACGTGGTGCGCGCCGGCGAGGGCGAGTTCTATGTGCTCGAGGACAATCTGCGGGTGCCGTCCGGCGTCTCGTACATGCTCGAGAATCGCAAGATGATGATGCGGTTGTTCCCCGAGCTGTTTGCGCGCAACCGCGTCGCGCCGGTGGCCCACTATCCCGACCTGCTGCTGGACATGCTGCGCAGCGTGTCGCCGCAGGGGATGGCCGATCCCACCGTGGTGGTGCTGACGCCCGGCATGTACAACTCCGCCTATTTCGAACATGCGTTCCTGGCGCAGCAGATGGGCATCGAACTGGTCGAGGGCAGCGACCTGTTCGTGCAGGACGACTTTCTGTACATGCGCACCACGCAGGGCCCACAGCGCGTCGACGTGATCTACCGCCGCGTCGACGACGACTTTCTCGATCCGCTGGTGTTCCGGCCCGATTCGACGCTGGGCGCGGCCGGCCTGCTGGCGGTCTATCGCGCCGGCAATGTCACGGTATGCAATGCGATCGGTACCGGCGTCGCCGACGACAAGTCGATCTATCCCTATGTGCCGGAGATGATCCGCTTCTATCTGGGCGAGGAGCCGCTGCTGGCCAACGTGCCGACCTATATGTGCCGGCGCCCGGACGATCTGCAGTACGTGCTCGACCACATGGACGAACTCGTGGTCAAGGAAACGCATGGCGCCGGCGGCTACGGCATGCTGGTCGGGCCGGCGGCGACGCGCGCGGAGATCGACGCGTTCCGCGAGGTGGTCAAGGCGCGGCCGCATCAATACATCGCGCAACCGACGCTGGCGCTGTCGACCTGTCCGACCTATGTCGAGGCCGGCATCGCGCCGCGCCATATCGATCTGCGGCCGTTCGTGCTGTCGGGCAAGGAGGTGCGCATGGTGCCGGGCGGGCTGACGCGCGTGGCGCTGCGCGAGGGGTCGCTGGTGGTCAATTCCTCGCAGGGCGGCGGCACCAAGGACACCTGGGTGCTGGAGCGCTGAACCGCTGAACCGCCGAGCCATCGATACCTGGCAACCCCTGCCGACCCCCCGCGATCTTCGACCGGACCACGGAGAGCCATCATGCTGAGCCGCACCGCCGACCACCTGTTCTGGATGGCGCGCTACACCGAGCGCGCCGAAAATACCGCGCGCATGCTCGACGTCAACTACCAGACCTCGCTGCTGCCGCAATCGATCGAGGTGGCCGAGCAGGGCTGGTGGGCGATGCTCGATATCTCCGAGTTGACGCACGCGTTCGACCACAAGTACGGGCTGCTCTCGCGCGAGGACGTGATCGACTTCATGGTGCGCGACATGACCAACCCGTCGTCGATCATGAGCTGCCTGCGCGCGGCGCGCGAGAACGCGCGGGCCGTGCGCGGTTCGCTGACGACCGAGGTGTGGGAGACGCTGAACACCACGTGGCTGGACGTGCAGCGGATGATCACGGACGGCGTGCTGCGCGACGATCCGTCGCAGTTCTTCGAATGGGTCAAGTTCCGCTCGCATCTGGCGCGCGGCGTGCAGTTCGGCACCATGCTGAAGGACGACGCCTTCCACTTCATGCGGCTGGGCACCTTCCTGGAGCGCGCCGACAATACCGCGCGGATCCTCGACGTCAAGTTCCAGGCCACCGGCAGCGAGAATGGCGGCAGCGAGCGGACCGAACAGGATTTCTATCACTGGGCCGCGGTGCTGCGCTCGGTGTCCGGCTTCGAGGTCTACCGCAAGATCTACCGCACCGTGATCACGCCGGTGCGCGTCGCCGAACTGCTGATCCTGCGGCCCGACATGCCGCGTTCGCTGGTGTCGAGCATGGACGAGGTGGTGGCGATCCTGGCGCTGGTGCGCAACCAGCAGTCCGCCGAGACCGAACGGCACGCTGGTAAACTGCATGCCGACCTCAAATACGCGCGCATCGACGACATCTTCGCGGTCGGGCTGCACGCGTTCCTGACCAGCTTCCTTGAACGCATCGGCGATCTGGGCAGCGGCATCAGCCGGGATTTCCTGGTGCCCCCGCTGGCAGCCTGAAAGCCTGAACCCGGCGTCGCGCGACAGGACCGTGAAATACCAGATCCACCACCGCACCGTTTATCGCTATACCGAGCCGGTGATCCGCAGCGTTCACGAGCTGCGGCTGGCGCCGCGCTCCGGCCCGCTGCAGCAGGTGCACCAATGGCAGCTGTCGGTGCCGGGCAATCTGTCCGAGTCGCTCGACGGCTTCGGCAATATCGTCCATCAGTTCACGCTGGCGCGGCCGGCCGACACCATCACCATCGCCGCCAGCGGCGAGGTCGAGATCACGCCCGCCGCCGATGCCGACGGCTGCTTTGGCGACGCCCCGCCGCCGGGCGAGGCGCGCGTGTCGCCGCTGTACTTTCGCAGCGGCACGCCGCTGACCAGCGCGCCGGCCGAGCTGAGCGCATTCGCCGCGCCGTATCTGGCCGCCGGCCATGACCCGGCCGCGCTGCTGGCGCTGGCCCAGGCGATTGGCGAACGCGTGCGCTACCAGCCCAATGCCACCGATGTCGGCACCAGCGCCGCCGAGGCCTTCGCACTCGGCGCCGGGGTCTGCCAGGACCAGGCGCAGGTGATGGTGGCCGCCTGCCGCGCCTTCGGTGTGCCGGCGCGCTACGTCAGCGGCTATTTCCACGACCCGGCCGCCACCGAGCTGGCCAGCCACGCCTGGGCCGACCTGTGCGTCGACACCGAGCGCGAGCGCTGGTGCAGCATCGACGTGACGCACGGCTGCTTCACCGACACCCGCCATATCCGCCTGGCGGTGGGGCGCGACTACCGCTCCGCGGCGCCGATCCGCGGCGTGCGCGAGGGCGGCGGCACCGAATCGCTGTCGGTGCAGATCCTGATCGAGCCGGTCTGAGCCTCCGGGGTGCAGGGCGCGCGCGAGGAGGGCGCTAGAATGCCGGGATGCTCCCGCGCGTTCCGCCGCGCGCCATGTCACCACAATAAGACAAAGCCATGACGTACTGTGTAGCCATGCGGCTCGATGCCGGCCTGGTATTCCTGTCCGACTCGCGCACCAATGCGGGTGTCGACGCGATCTCGACCGCCCGCAAGCTGACGGTGTTCGAGGAGACCGGCGACCGCGTCATGGTGCTGATGACCGCCGGCAACCTGGCCATCAGCCAGTCGATCCGCCAGATCCTGATGGAGAGCCGCGACGGCAAGCGCTCGCTGTGGACCGCGCGCGATATGTTCGAAGCGGCCTCGATCGTCGGCGACGCGGTGCGCCAGGTGCATCGGCGCGATGCCGATGCGCTGCGCGATGCCGGCATCGAGTTCAACGTCAGCCTGATCTTCGGCGGCCAGATCGGCCGGGAACGGGCGCGCCTGTTCAATATCTATGCGGCCGGCAATTTCGTCGAGGCGACGCCGGAGAACTGCTACTTCCAGATCGGCGAGGCCAAGTACGGCAAGCCGATCATCGACCGCGTGGTGCATCCGGCGTTGCCGCTGGCCGAAGGGGCCAAGTGCGCGCTGATCTCGATGGACTCGACGCTCAAGTCCAATATCTCGGTGGGGCTGCCGCTGGACCTGCTGGTCTACGAGGCCGATTCGCTGCATGTGACGCGCTTTGCCACGATCGACGATCGCAATCCGTATTTCTGCATGATCCGCGAGACCTGGGGCGAGCGCCTGCGCCAGGTATTCCGCGAGATCGACAATCCGGAATGGGACGCCGCCGACCGGGTCGAGCACCCGCTGACGCGGCAGGGCGAGGGCGACCGCTGGGGGCAGCCGGTGCGGGCACGGCGCGAGCGTCCGCGCGAACCGCAGTGAACCGTGGTGGAGCTGGCTTCGAGGGCTTGCACGGTGCCGGGGCGCGGCCGAATTCGACACGTGAGCGCACAGTCCGGCACGCCGATTCGGGCGGTCCATCCGGCCCCGCTCATGTATAATCCCGATTTCCCCGGCAAGCTCGGTTTATGACCAAATTCGTCTTCGTCACCGGTGGCGTCGTCTCTTCCCTCGGCAAGGGCATCGCTGCCGCCTCGCTCGCGGCTATTCTCGAGTCGCGCGGCCTCAAAGTCACCCTCCTCAAGCTCGATCCCTACATCAACGTCGACCCCGGCACGATGAGCCCCTTCCAGCATGGCGAAGTATTCGTCACGGAAGACGGCGCGGAGACCGACCTCGATCTTGGCCACTACGAGCGCTTCGTCTCGGCCAAGATGCGCAAGTCGAACAACTTCACCACGGGCCAGATCTACGAATCGGTGATCCGCAAGGAGCGGCGCGGCGAATACCTGGGCAAGACCGTGCAGGTGATCCCGCATATCACCAACGAGATCCAGGCGTTCATCGAGAAGGGCGCGGCCGCCTCGCACGAAGGCAAGGCCGACGTGGCGCTGGTCGAGATCGGCGGTACCGTCGGTGACATCGAATCGCTGCCGTTCCTGGAGGCCGCGCGCCAGATGAGCCTGCGCATGGGCCGCAACCACGCGGCCTTCGTCCATCTGACGCTGGTGCCGTTCATCGCCAGCGCCGGCGAGCTCAAGACCAAGCCCACCCAGCACTCGGTGCAGAAGCTGCGCGAAATCGGCATCTCGCCGACCGCGCTGCTGTGCCGCGCCGACCGGCCGATTCCGGACGACGAACGCGCCAAGATCTCGCTGTTCGCCAATATCCCGCAGGAAGCGGTGATTTCGGTGTGGGACGTCGACAGCATCTACAAGATCCCGCAGATGCTCAACGAGCAGGGCCTGGACCGGCTGATCTGCGAGGAGCTGCGCCTCGATCCGAAGCCGGCCGACCTGTCGATGTGGCAGAAGCTGGTCAACGCGCAGGAAAACCCCGAACACGAAGTGACGATCGGCATGGTCGGCAAGTATGTCGACCTGACCGAGTCGTACAAGTCGCTGATCGAGGCGCTGCGTCACGCGGGCATGCATACCGCGACGCGCGTCAATATCGAATACATCGATTCCGAGGAACTGGAATCGGGCCACCTCGAAGTGCTCAAGCCGCTGGACGCAATCCTGGTGCCGGGCGGCTTCGGCAAGCGCGGCACCGAGGGCAAGATCCGCGCGATCCAGTATGCGCGCGAGAACAAGGTGCCGTACCTGGGCATCTGCCTGGGCATGCAGCTGGCGGTGATCGAGTTCGCCCGCCATGTGGCCGGCATGCGCGACGCCAACTCGACCGAGTTCAGCCTCGAGACCGAACACCCGGTGGTCGCGCTGATCACCGAATGGGTGGACCGAGACGGCAAGGTCGAGCAGCGCTCGGCCGATTCCGATCTGGGCGGCACGATGCGCCTGGGCGCGCAGCGCGTGCCCGTCAAGGCGGACACCAAGGCCGCGCAGATCTACGGCGCCGAGGTCAACGAGCGGCATCGCCATCGCTACGAGGTCAACAATCACTATGTGCCGCAGCTGGAACAGGCCGGCATGGTGATCTCGGCCCGCACCCCGACCGAGAACCTGCCCGAGATGATGGAGCTGCCGGCGCAGATGCACCCGTGGTTCGTCGGCGTGCAGTTCCATCCGGAATTCACCTCGACGCCGCGCGCGGGCCATCCGCTGTTCAAGGCCTACGTGGAAGCCGCGCTGGCCGGCCAGCAGCGCCGCAAGGGCGCCTGAAGCGGCCGCATAGCAGGAGAGCAAGATGAAATTGTGTGGATTCGACGTCGGCCTGGACCAGCCGTTCTTCCTGATCGCCGGGCCCTGCGTGATCGAGTCGGAGCAGATGGCCCTCGATACGGCAGGCCAGCTGAAGACGATCACCGGCGAACTCGGCATCCCCTTCATCTACAAGTCCTCGTTCGACAAGGCGAACCGCTCGTCGGGCAAGTCCTTTCGCGGACTGGGCATGGAGAAGGGGCTGGAGATCCTGGCCACGGTCAAGCGCGAGATCGGCGTGCCGGTGCTGACCGACATCCACGAGATCGACGAGATCGCGCCGGTGGCGGCGGTGGTCGACGTGCTGCAGACGCCGGCCTTCCTGTGCCGGCAGACCGATTTCATCCGCGCCTGCGCCCAGAGCGGCAAGCCGGTCAATATCAAGAAGGGCCAGTTCCTGGCCCCGGGCGACATGAAGAACGTCATCGACAAGGCCCGCGACGCCGCCCGCGAAGCCGGCCTGCCCGAGGACAGCTTCATGGCGTGCGAGCGCGGCGTGTCGTTCGGCTATAACAACCTGGTTTCCGACATGCGCTCGCTGGCGATCATGCGCGAGACGGGCGCGCCGGTGGTGTTCGACGCGACCCACTCGGTGCAGCTGCCGGGCGGGCAGGGCACCAGCTCGGGCGGCCAGCGCGAGTTCGTGCCGGTGCTGGCGCGCGCCGCGGTGGCGGTCGGTATCGCGGGCCTGTTCATGGAAACCCATCCGGATCCAAGCAAGGCGATGTCCGACGGTCCCAATGCCGTGCCGCTGTCGCGCATGCGCGAACTGCTGGCGGTGCTGAAGGACCTGGACGCGCTCACCAAGCGCGCCGGCTTCCTCGAAGACAATTTCGGCTGGCCGGCCTGCGCCTGAGCGCGGCGCCAAGCGCCAGCCGTCAATCGTCAGCTGCAACGGCTTTCTCGCCGATCACCGATTCCGCACGTTGCCGCCGTCATCCGGCGGCAACGTTGACAACCATAAGATTCATCCTGGAGATACGCATGGCCGCCGGCTACATCATCGCCTACGTCGACGTCACCGATCCGCAGCAGTACGAGCAGTACAAGGTCCTGTCCAGCAAGGCCATGCAGGAGCACGGCGCCGAGGTGCTGGTGCGCGGCGGCCGCACGGTCCCGCTCGAAGGCGAATGGGCGCCGACCCGCGTGGTGCTGCTGAAATTCCCGAGCGTCGAGGCGGCCCAGGCCTTCCACGACGGCGAGACCTACCGCGCGGCCCGCAAGGCGCGCGAGCATGCGGCCCGGATGAACATGATCGTGGTCGAGGGCGTTTGAGCTTCGACCGGCGCGTCGCCTGACGCGGGTCTCCATCCGGAGCACGCGGGCAAGGCAGCGCGATACCAGACGCGGTGCACAGTCGCAGTGCACGGACCCAAGCTTCATCAGATCTAGATCAAGAGGAATCCATGAGTGCAATCGTAGATATCATCGGTCGCGAGGTTCTCGACTCGCGCGGCAACCCGACCGTCGAATGCGACGTTCTGCTCGAATCGGGCGTGATGGGCCGCGCCGCGGTGCCGTCGGGCGCGTCGACCGGCTCGCGCGAGGCGATCGAACTGCGCGACGGCGACAAGTCGCGCTACCTGGGCAAGGGCGTGCTGAAGGCCGTCGAGCACATCAACACCGAGATCTCCGAAGCGATCATGGGCCTGGACGCCTCCGAGCAGGCCTTCCTGGACCGCACGCTGATCGATCTGGACGGCACCGAGAACAAGAGCCGCCTGGGCGCCAACGCGATGCTGGCCGTGTCGATGGCGGTCGCCAAGGCCGCCGCCGAGGAAGCCGGCCTGCCGCTGTACCGCTACTTCGGCGGTTCGGGCGCGATGCAGATGCCGGTGCCGATGATGAACATCGTCAACGGCGGCGCGCACGCCAACAACAGCCTGGACATCCAGGAATTCATGATCATGCCGGTGTCGCAGAAGAGCTTCCGTGAAGCGCTGCGCTGCGGCGCCGAGGTGTTCCACGCGCTGAAGAAAATCCTGGCCGACAAGGGCATGTCGACCGCGGTCGGCGACGAAGGCGGCTTCGCCCCGAACTTCGCCTCGAACGAGGAATGCCTGAACACGATCCTGCAGGCGATCGAGAAGGCCGGCTACCGTGCCGGCGAGGACGTGCTGCTGGCGCTGGACTGCGCCTCGAGCGAGTTCTTCCGCGAAGGCGAGGACCTGTATCACCTCGAAGGCGAAGGCCTGACGCTGAACTCGACCCAGTGGGCCGACTACCTGGCCAATCTGTGCGACAAGTTCCCGATCGTGTCGATCGAGGACGGCATGGCCGAGGGCGACTGGGACGGCTGGAAGGTGCTGACCGACAAGCTCGGCAAGCGTGTGCAGCTGGTCGGCGACGACCTGTTCGTCACCAACACCAAGATCCTGAAGGAAGGCATCGAGAAGGGCATCGGCAACTCGATCCTGATCAAGATCAACCAGATCGGCACGCTGACCGAGACCTTCGCCGCGATCGAGATGGCCAAGCGCGCCGGCTACACGGCCGTGATCTCGCACCGTTCGGGCGAGACCGAGGACAGCACGATCGCCGATATCGCGGTCGGCACCAACGCCGGCCAGATCAAGACCGGCTCGCTGTCCCGCTCGGACCGTATCGCCAAGTACAACCAGCTGCTGCGCATCGAGGAAGACCTGGGCGATATCGCCAGCTACCCCGGCAAGAGCGCGTTCTACAATCTGCGCTAAGCCCGGGAGTCGGCGGGTGTGCGGCGGCCCCGGCCGCCGCGCCCCTCGCAAGCGCCGCCACCGCCAAGTCGTCCGATCTCTAATTGCCCATGCGCCTGATTACGCTGCTGTTGTTCGTGGTGCTGCTCGCGATCCAGTACCCCCTGTGGCTGGGCAAGGGCGGCTGGTTGCGCGTGTGGGAATTGAACAAGCAGGTCGGCGAGCAGACCGCCCGCAACGAACAGCTGAAGCGCCGCAACGCCAAGCTCGAGGGCGAGGTGCTGGACCTGCAGGACGGCACCGGCGCGGTCGAGGAACGGGCGCGCTACGAGCTCGGCATGGTCAAGGACGGCGAGGTGTTCATCCAGTTCGTCGCGCCGGCCCCCAAGGTCAGCGCCACGCCGCCGCTGCCGCCGCCTCCGGCGACGAAGCCAGCCTCCGGCGGGCGCTAAGTCACCACCGCGCGACGGAGCGCCAGGCTGGCGCCGGCTCGGCGCTCACGCCAGCCGCTTTACCACCACCAGTACGGATAGCCGCCCCAGCCCCAATAGCCGGGCGAGCCGATGCTGACCCCGCCGCCCCAGCGGCCGCGGCCCCATCCCCCGTAGTACAGACTCCAGCTCGACAGCGGATACGCCGGATAGGCGTAGGTCGACGCGCGCGCCCATGCCTGGGCCTGCTGATCGCGCGCGATCGCGGCTTCCTGTTCGCGCAGCACCTGCTTGTTCAGCGTGTCGAGGCGCTTGCGTTCCTCGGCACTGAGCGGCGCTGCCGGGCCGCGCGAGCCGGCATCCGGCGCCAGCCGGGCGATGGGCGGCGAACCGTTGATGTCGCGGGGCAGATTGGCGGCGCATCCCGCGGCCAGCAGCGGCGCGGCCAGCAATGCAAGACGGATCGACGAAGGGATGGCCGGCATGATGACCTCCAGGCGGTGCGCGGGTGTCGGTAAGACTTTGTTGTCTTTGATTTTAGTGAGCGCACAAAGTTTGCGGCGCCTGCGCACTGCAGGGTTTCTCCCCTCTCCCGCTTGCGGGAGAGGGGCGGGGGAGAGGGCAGCGGCGGTGAATATGGCGGTGGGGCTTGAAACCACCTCCTCTCCCCAACCCTCTCCCCCTGAGGGGAGAGGGAGAACATCCGGGGAACGGGTGAGGCTGGCGCGGTCGCGCTCAGTGCCGCCGCTCAGGGCAACTCAGTGCAGCTCAGTGCCGATGCCCGGCGCCCTCGCCGACACCCGCCGGCATCGCGGCGCCGCTGAACAACTGTGCGCAGTCGACCGGGTCGAAGCGGTACTCCTGGCCGCAGAAGTCGCAATGGATCTCGACCGAGCCGCGCTCGGCCACGATGTCGTCGACCTCGGCCTGGCCCAGCGACTGCAGCATGTTGGCCACCTTGGTCCGCGAGCACGAGCAACGGAAGTGCGGCGTGCCCGGTTCGAACACGCGCAGCCCGGCATCCTGCAGATCCTCCCAGAACAGCCGCCGCAGCAGCGTATCGGGCTGCTCGGCCAGCAGTTCCTCGGTCTTCAGCGTGGCGCCGAGCTGGCAGGCGCGGTCCCAGGTGTCGAGATCCTGGGCGCGGCCATGAGCCGACAGCGGCGCGCCGGTCTCGCCGACCTGCGCGGGCGGCCGGCCGGGCTTGCCTTCCATCGTGCCGCCGTAGGAGGGCAGCTTCTGCAGCAGCATGCCGGCGGCGACGCGGTCGTCGGCGGCCAGCCACAGCCGCGTGTCGAGCTGCTCCGAGGCCTGCATGTAGTGCTCGAGCACGGCGCTGATCGAACCCAGCGGTCCGTGGGCGTCGGCCAGCGGCACGATGCCCTGGTAGGGCTGCTGGCCCGGCAGCTTGTCGTGCGGGTCCAGCGTGATGGCAAAGCGGCCCTGGCCATGCTGATTGACCAGTTCGGCCAGCGTGGCATCGTCGGCGATCTCGACGCCTTCGGCCAGCTTGGCGGTGCCGCGCAGCGACAGGTCGGGCAGGCATTCGACCACCAGCATCCGCACCGGCCCGTCGCCATGCAACTGCATCACCAGCGCGCCGTTGAACTTCAGGTTGGCCGACAGCAGCGCCGCGGCGGCCATCATCTCGCCGAGCAGCCGGCGGACCGGCGCCGGATAGTGGTGGCGCTGCAGCGCTTCCTGCCAGGTCGATTGCAGCCGCACCAGCTCGCCGCGCACCGGGGCGGCGTCGAACAGGAACTTCTGCAGGGTGTCCGGGGTTTGGGTTTCAGTCACGATCATCCATCGGTGGGATCGGCCGGCGCGTGGGCTCAGCCGATGCGTTTCAATTCTGTCTTGTAGACGGCCTGGCGTGCCGCGTACGTGTCGGTGTTGCGGTACAGGCCGGCCACTTCCTCGTCGCTCAGCTCGCGTACCGCCTTGGCCGGGGCGCCCAGGATCAGCGTGCGATCGGGGAACACCTTGCCTTCGGTGACGATGGCGCCGGCGCCGACCAGGCATTCCTTGCCGATCACCGCGCGGTTCAGCACCACCGCCTGGATGCCGATCAGCGCGCCTTCGCCGATCGTGCAGCCATGCAGCATGGCCTGGTGGCCGATGGTGACGCGGTCGCCGATCGTCAGCGGGCAGCCCGGATCGGTGTGCAGCACGGCGCCTTCCTGGACGTTGGTCGCTTCGCCGAGCACGATGGGCTCGTTGTCGCCCCGGATCACCGCGCCCGGCCAGACGCTGGCCCGCGCCTTGAGTGTCACGTTGCCGATCACGGTGGCTTCTGCGGCCACGTAGGCGTCGGCATCGATGGAAGGGGCGGTATCGCCGAGCTGGTAAAGCGGCATGAGGTCTCCTGTACGGGGTTCGTTTGTAGATGGGGATGGCCGCCGTGCCTTAAAGGGCGTGACCGCGTGCCGTTGCAGCGCTTGCCGGGCCGGACGACAGGCAGGGCAGGGCGCAAGCGCCGCGGCGGTGCCCATGGACGGCGGTGGGCCGTGCGGCCGGACGGTGCCGGCAGGGCTCTACAATGGCGGCCAGACCGGATTTTACGCCCATGCCCGCTGACGCTGCCGAACCCGCCCCGAACCACGCCACGCCGGGGCCGAACGACCCAGGTGCGACCTCTGCGCCGCTTTCGCTGCGCCACCGCGCGCTCGCCGTGCTGGCCGAGCGCGATCCTGCCGCCAAGGCGGCGGCCGCCCGCCGACTGCGCGCTACCGCATTGGAGGCCCCCGACGACGCCATCGGCGCCGGCCTGCAACTCGAGGCCGTCTGCCCGGTGCCCGGGCGCCCGGCACGCCCCGAGCTGGTGCCGCCGCAGAAGGTCGAGCGCCGTCGCTCGCTGCAGGACCCGGCGGGACGCGCGGTACTGATCCACGCGCTCGCGCATATCGAGTTCAACGCCATCAATCTCGCGCTCGACGCGGTCTGGCGCTTCGCCGGCATGCCGCCGGCGTATTACCGCGACTGGCTGCAGGTCGCCGACGAGGAGGCGCTGCACTTCACGCTGCTGGCCGCGCACCTGCGCCAGCTGGGCTTCGCCTACGGCGATTTCCCGGCGCACAACAGCCTGTGGGAGATGGCGGATCGCACCGCCGGCGACGTGCTGGCGCGCATGGCGCTGGTGCCGCGCACGCTGGAGGCGCGCGGGCTGGACGCCTCGCCGGTGGTCCGCACCCGGCTGGCCGACGCCGGCGATGCCGAGGCCGCGGCCATCATCGACATCATCCTGCGCGACGAGGTCGGCCACGTGGCGATCGGCAACCGCTGGTATCGCTGGCTTTGCGCGCAACGCGGGCTGGACCCCGTTACCACCTATGCCGAACTGGCCGAACGCCACCAGGCGCCGCGGCTGCGGCCGCCGTTCAATCTGGCGGCGCGCCGCGCGGCCGGCTTCGACGAGGACGAGCTGGCCTGGCTGACCGGCAGCGCCGGCTGACCGTCCAGGCGTTCCTCTTCTAAGCGTTGCCGACGCGCTGAGTTCCGGCGCGCTGGCCGGCGTTTGCTCGCTGCCGCGCCGCCTCTTCCTCCTGCAGCCGAAGCACGCGTCGCTGGATCTTGCCGGTGGTGGTCATCGGCAGCTGGTCGATGAAGGCGATGGCCTTCGGGTACTCGTACGGCGCCAGCTGACCGCGCACATGCTGCTGCAATTCCGCGACCAGCGCGGCCTCGGCCTCGGCCGAGCGCTGCACGCCCGCCGTCAGCACGATGAACGCCTTCACGATGGCGCCGCGCTCCGGGTCCGGCGACGGCACCACCGCGCAGTTCGACACCGCCGGATGCTTGAGCAGGCAGTTCTCGATCTCGCTGGGTCCGATCCGGTAGCCCGAGGACTTGAAGACGTCGTCGGCGCGCCCCTGGTACCACAGGTAGCCGTTTTCATCGACGCGGGCAAGATCGCCGGTGCGGCACCAGCGCAGGCCGTCGTGCTCGACAAACTTGCCCTCGGTGGCCGCCTCGTTCTTCCAGTAGCCCAGGAAGAACACCGGATCGGGATGGCCGTGGATGTCGGTGGTGCAGACCGCGACCTCGCCGTCCTCGCCGGGCGGGCAGGGGCGACCTTCTTCGTCGACCACGGCGACGCGGTGGCCCGGGTAGGGCCGTCCCATCGAGCCAGGCCGCGCCGGCCAGCCGAGCTGCCCGTCGTCGTATTGCGCCGTGCAGTTGCCGACGATGTAGTTGATCTCGGTCTGGCCGAACATTTCGTTGACGATCACGCCGAAGGCCTCGCGGCACCAGTCGAACACCGTCTGGCCGACCGCCTCGCCCGCGCTCATCAGCGCGCGCAGGCGGATGTCGTAGCGCTCGCGCGGGGCGGGGCAGGCCTTCATCATCTGCTTGAGCGCGGTCGGGAACAGGAAGGAGTTGGTGACGCGGTAGCGCTCCATCAGCCCGAACGCGACCTCGGGCGAGAAGCGGCCCTGATAGCCGACGATCGACTTGCCGAAATACAGCGCCGGCATCAGCGCGTCCCAAAGTCCGCCGGTCCAGGCCCAGTCGGCGGGACTCCAGAACACATCGTCCTCGCGCGGATACCAGTTCTGCGAGCAGACGAAGCCGGTCAGGTTGCCGATCAGCGCGCGGTGCGGCAGCAGCGCGCCCTTGGGCGGACCGGTGGTGCCGCTGGTGTAGATCAGCACCGCGGCCTCGTCGGCCTTGGTCCGCTCGGCCGTGAAGTCGTCAGCCTGGTCCGCCAGCGCCGCGTCCCAGTCGCGGTCGCCCCGGCCGGCCGCGTCGCCGACGGCAATGACCGCCTGGAGCGCCGGGCAGTCGCCGCGCGCGGCCAGCAGATTGTCGATCGAGGTCTCGTCGGCGATCGCCACGCAGGCCTCGCTGTGCTGCAGCCGATAGCCCAGCGCCTCGGGGCCGAACAGCATCGACAGCGGCATCGCGATCGCGCCAAGCTGGTAGACCGCCATATGGGCGACCACGGTCTCGATCCGCTGCGGCAGCACGATGGCGACGCGGTCGCCGCGCCGGACTCCGAGCGCGCGCAGCGCGTGCGACAGCCGGTTGGCGTCGCGCTGGATCTCGCCGTAGCGGTGCGCGGCGCGCCGGCCGTCCTCGTGCTCGGCATGGACCGCGATCCGGTCGCGCGTCGCGGGGTCGCGCGCCCAACGGCCGCAGCAGGCTTCGGCGAGATTGAAGTATTCGGGAACGTGCCAGCGGAAATCGCGGTAGAGCGCGGAATAGTCGTCGCGCCGGCTGTCCGGCAGCGAGGGTGCGGCCATGGTGGTCTCCGTTCTTTTCTTGTGTGCCGGGCGTTGGGGCGCCGCGGCGTTTGTTGGCATGCTGGCTGGCGTCGCGGACGTGCTTGTGGCTACAATCGCGGTAAATCGAACGAGCGTTCGATTTTATGGCTCCGGGATGGCGGGCTTCACCACGACCATCGCGACCATCACGACCATCACGACCGGCAGCGCCATCGCCGCAACCAAACAGCCGACAGGCGGGACAGGGCAGACCATGACGATCCGCGACACATCGCGCTCCGAATGTATCACGGTGCGTGGCCTCGATTACCACGTGCGCCACTGGGGCGAACCCGGCGCGCCGAAGCTGTTCCTGCTGCATGGCTGGATGGACGTGGCGGCCTCGTTCCAGTTCCTGGTCGACGCGCTGCGCGGCCGCTGGCATGCGATCGCGCCGGACTGGCGCGGCTTCGGCGGCAGCGGTTGGCCGACCCGCCATCCGGGCACGGCCTCGTACTGGTTTCCCGACTATCTGGCCGATCTCGAGGTCCTGCTCGACCACTATCAGCCCGACGGCGCGGTCGACCTGGTCGGCCACAGCATGGGCGCGAACATCGCGTGTTTCTACGCCGGCGTGCGTCCGGAGCGGGTGCGCCGCGTGGTGGACCTGGAAGGTTTTGGCATGACCGCCACGCGGCCGGAACAGGCGCCGCGGCGCTTTGCCCGCTGGCTCGACGAATTGCGTGAACCGCCGACGCTGAAGACCTACGACGGCGTCGAGGCGGTCGCGGCGCGGCTGAAGAAGACCAATCCGCGGCTGCGCGACGATCGCGCGGCGTTTCTTGCCGAACACTGGTCGCGCCGCAACGAAGCGGGCCACTGCGAGATCCTCGGCGACCCCGCGCACAAGATGATCAATCCGGTGCTGTATCGGGTCGACGAGGCGATGGCGATCTGGGCCGCGGCGACCGCGCCCGTGCTGCATGTCGAGGCGCGCGACTCCGAGACGCTGCGCCATATCGCCCACAAGCAGAGCATCGCGGAATTCAAGCAGCGCTTTGCCGCGTTCCGCGACTTCCGCGAGGTGATCGTCGACGACGCCGGCCACATGCTGCATCACGACCAGCCCGAGGCGGTTGCCGCGCTGATCGAGTCGTTCTGCGGTTGAGCCCGCGCGGCCGGCGTCAGCGCCTCAAGACCCCAGGATTTCAGTCCGCGCCGTGCGTCAGCGCCTGCTTCAGCGCGGCGTTGTTGCTGGTATGCACGTGGACCAGCGCCTTGTCCGGGAAGGCGTAGTGATAGGCGCGGCGCAGCGCCAGCGCGGCCTCGTGGAAGCCGGACAGGATCAGCTTCTGCTTGTTCGGATAGAACGCGATATCGCCGGCGGCAAAGATGCCGCGGCGCGAGCTTTCGTAGGTCGTCGTATCGACCAGGATGCGGCCGGCGCGCATGTCGAGATCCCAATGCGCGATCGGGCCCGGTTCGGACACCAGGCCGTACAGGGCGACCAGTTCGTCGGCCGGCAGCGTCAGCGTGTCCTCGCGTGTGCGTACCTGCGCAGCGACCAGCGTGTCGCCCTCGGTCTGCAGCGCGCCCAGCATGCCGACGACAAAATCCATCTCGCCGGCCGCCACCGCGGCGCGCATCTCGGCCACGGTATGGTCGGCCGCGCGGAAGCCTTCGCGCCGATGCAGCAGCGTGACGCGCGCGGCCACCTTGCGCAGCGCCAGCGCCCAGTCCAGCGCCGAGTCGCCGCCGCCGGCGACGATCACGCGCTTGCCGGCGAAGCGCGACACGTCGCGTACCGCATAGTGCAAATGCCGGCCCTCGAGCGGGGCCGCCTCGGGCAGCGACACGCGCTGCGGGGCGAAGGCGCCGGCGCCGGCGCAGATCAGTACCGCGGCGACGTCGAAACGCTTGCCGGCGTCGGTGGCGACCAGCAGCCGCTGCGGCTCGCCCGGCAGCTCCTGCACGCCCTCGGCGCGCTGGCCGAAATGCATCGGCACGGCGAACGGCGCGCATTGCTCCAGCAGCCGGTCGACCAGTTCCTGGGCCAGGCAGCCGGGCACCGCAGGAATGTCGTAGATCGGCTTCTCGGGATAGAGCTCGGTGCACTGGCCGCCGGCGCGGTCCAGCACATCGATGATCTCGCATTGCAGGCCCAGCACCCTGGCCTGGAACGCGGCGAACAGGCCGACCGGTCCGGCGCCGACGATCAGCACGTCGGTGCGGACCGGCTCGGCATGCGTTGCAGCGGGAGAGGAAGCGTCGTGGGAGGGGGAGGCCGGGTGGGAGTTCTGCATGATCGGATCGTTGCGGTCGGCGCGCGCGATGACGGCACGCGGCGCGAAGAGACTGGGGAGGCGTCCACTATACCCCGGCCCCGCCGCGCTTCCGGCTACGCCACCGTTGGCGGCATGGCTTTGCGCGGCCTGCGCCGGGGGGCTGCCCTCGGCTCTGCGGGCGGCGAAGGCGCGGGAGTAGAATGACGGAATGCACGCTTCCCACGCCGCCTCCCACGCCATCAACGCCGACCTGCATTGCCACTCGACCATCTCGGACGGCACGCTGCCGCCCGCGGTCGTCGCCGAGCGGGCGCACGCGAACGGCGTCGAAATCTGGTCGCTGACCGACCATGACGAACTGGGCGGCCAGCTGATCGCGCGCGAGACCGCCGAGGCGCTGGGCATGCGCTATGTGCCCGGCGTCGAGATCTCGGTGACCTGGGCCGGCCAGACGGTGCACATCGTCGGCCTGCAGATCGATCCGCTGTGCCCCGAACTGATCGACGGCCTGACCGCGACGCGCTCGGGCCGGGCCCGCCGCGCGCAGGACATCGGCGAGGCACTGCGCGCGGTCGGCATCGAGGGCGCCTACGAAGGCGCGCTGCGCTATGTCGGCAACCCGGACCTGATCTCGCGCACGCACTTTGCCCGCTGGATGGTCGACGAGGGCATCTGCGGCAATATCTCCGAGGTGTTCGACCGCTATCTGACCGAAGGGCGGCCCGGCTATGTCGGCCATCGCTGGGCCACGCTCGGCGAGGCGGTCAAATGGATCCGCGCCGCCGGCGGCATTGCCGTGATGGCGCATCCCGGCCGCTACGACTACACCGATACGCAGCACGACGCGCTGTTCGACGAGTTCACCGCGCTTGGCGGCGGCGCCGTCGAGGTCGTGACCGGCAGCCATACGCCGGACCAGTACCGCCGCTATGCCGACGTCGCGCGCCACTACGGGCTGCTCGCCTCGCGCGGCTCGGACTTCCATGGGCCGGGCGAGGGACGCGTCGAGATCGGCACGCTGCCGCCGCTGCCGTCGTCGCTGACGCCGGTCTGGCACGACTGGTAAGCCGCCCGCTCGCGCCATGTCGCAGTTCTTCGATATCCATCCGCTCGATCCGCAATCGCGGCTGATCAAGCAGGCCGCCCAGATCGTCGGCAAGGGCGGGCTGATCGCGCTGCCGACCGATTCGAGCTATGCGCTGGCCTGCCGGCTCGACGACAAGGCGGCGGTAGAGCGCCTGCGCCGGCTGCGCGGCATCGACGACAAGCACCACCTGACGCTGATGTGCCGCGACCTGTCCGAACTCGGCAACTTCGCCCGGGTCGACAACCGCCAGTACCGCTGGATCAAGGGCGCCACGCCGGGGCCCTATGTGTTCATCCTCGAGGCCACCAAGGAGGTGCCGCGGCGGCTGTCGCATCCGGCCCGCAAGACGATCGGCGTGCGCGTGCCCGACCACGCCATCCCACAGGCGCTGCTGAACGAACTGGGCCAGCCGATCATCAGCGCGACGCTGCAGCTGCCCGGCGACGCCGCGCCGCTGGACGATCCGCTGGAGATCCGCGAACGGCTGCAGAAGCAGCTCGACCTGGTGATCTGCGGCGGCACCGCGCCCGCGCATGCCTGTACGGTGATCGACCTGACCAGCGGCGAACCGGTGCTGGTACGCGCCGGACGTGGCGATGTCGCCCGCTTCGGGCTGTGAGCGCGGCGTGTTGCCGCTGGGCGCCTCGCGCCACCCCGCGCGCGCGACGCGCCCGACGAATCGGCGTGGCGAGCGGTGCCCGCCGTTACAATAGCGCCCCATGGACGCCTCTCTGATTCAGACCTTCGCGGTCTACGCGCTGCCCGTGCTGTTCGCCATCACGCTGCACGAGGCCGCGCATGGCTATGTGGCCAAGCATTTCGGTGACAACACCGCCTATATCCTCGGCCGGGTCAGCCTGAACCCGGTGCGCCATATCGATCCGATCGGCACCATCGCCGTGCCGCTGCTGCTGTACCTGGTCACCAGCGGCCAGTTCGTGTTCGGTTACGCCAAGCCAGTGCCGGTCGCCTTCGGCCGGCTGCGCAATCCGCGCTGGCACAGCATGTGGGTGGCGCTGGCCGGCCCGGGCGCGAACCTGGTGCAGGCATTCGCCTGGGCGCTGATCGCGCTGGGCCTGGTGCTGGCGCAGGTCGACGAGCCGTTCTTCGCGCAGATGGCGCGCGCCGGCGTGCTGGTCAACCTGGTGGTGGCGGCGTTCAACCTGTTCCCGATTCCGCCGCTCGACGGCGGGCGCGTGCTCAGCGCCTTGCTGCCGCAGCGGATGGCGTACGCGCTGTCGAAGATCGAGCCGTACGGCATCTTCGTCGTGCTGGCGCTGGTCGCGGCCGGCGTGATCACGCGGGTCTGGATGCAGCCAGTGATGAGCCTGCTCGGCTCGCTGGTCCAGCTGCTGCTGGCGCCGATCCTGGCACTGGTGCAATGACGCTGCAATGACGCTGGTGCAATGATTTCCTGAAAGACTGATTACAACGACATGTTCCCCGATCGCGTTCTCTCCGGCATGCGGCCTACCGGCGCGCTGCATCTTGGCCACTACCATGGCGTGCTGAAAAACTGGGTCAAGCTGCAGTCGGAGCACCCGTGCTTCTTCTTCGTGGCCGACTGGCACGCGCTGACGACGCACTACGAATCGCCCGAGGTGATCGGCCAATCGGTCTGGGAAATGCTGACCGACTGGCTGGCCGCCGGCGTCGATCCGGAGCAGGCGACGCTGTTCATCCAGAGCCGCGTGCCCGAGCACGCCGAGCTGTTCACGCTGCTGTCGATGGGCACGCCGCTGGGCTGGCTCGAGCGCGTGCCGACCTACAAGGACCAGATCGAGAAACTGAAGGACAAGGACCTGGCGACCTACGGCTTCCTCGGCTATCCGCTGCTGCAGGCGGCCGACATCCTGATCTACCGCGCCGACAAGGTGCCGGTGGGCGAGGACCAGGTGCCGCACGTCGAGATCACGCGCGAGATCGCGCGCCGCTTCAACTTCCTGTATGGCCGCCAGCCCGGTTTCGAGGAGAAGGCGCAGGAGGCCGCGAAAAAGCTCGGCGGCAAGCGTACCCGCGTGTTCCTCGACCTGCGCAAGACCTTCCAGGAGCAGGGCACCGACAGTGCGCTGGAAGAGGGCCGCGCGCTGGTCGCGCAATCGCAGAGCCTGTCCAATGACGATCGCGAGCTGCTGCTGGGCTATCTGGCGGGCTCGCGCAAGACCATCCTGGTCGAGCCGCAGGCGCTGCTGACGGCGGCGTCGCGGATGCCCGGGCTCGACGGCCAGAAGATGTCGAAGTCCTACGGCAACACGATCCGCATGCGCGAGGACAAGGACTCGGTCGAGAAGAAGGTCCGCACGATGCCGACCGACCCGGCGCGCGTGCGCCGCACCGATCCGGGCGAGCCGGCGCGCTGCCCGGTATGGCAGCTGCACCAGGTCTATTCCGACGAGCCGACCAAAGAGTGGGTGCTCAAGGGCTGCCGCAGCGCCGGCATCGGCTGCATCGAATGCAAGCAGCCGGTGATCGAGGGCATCCTGCGCGAGCAGCAGCCGATGCTCGAGCGCGCGCAGCCGTACATGGACAATCCGGCCCTGCTGCGCGACATCGTCGACCACGGCTGCGCCAAGGCCAGCGCGGTCGCGCAGGAGACCATGCGCGAGGTGCGCGAGGCGATGGGGCTGGGATACCGCTGATGGGCTCCCTGCCGCCGTCCATGCCGCCGTCCGTGCCTCCGTCCCTGGCTGTCGGTGCGCCGCACGCTGCGATCGGCGAGCCGTCGCCGTGGGTGGTGCGCTGGACGCCGTTGCTGCGCGCCGGCGGCTGCGTGCTGGACCTCGCCTGCGGCAGCGGGCGCCATGCGCGCTGGCTGGCCGAGCGCGGCTTCGCGGTGCTTGGCGTCGATCGCGATGGCGCCGCGCTGGCCGGCCTGCCGCCGGCCGTCCGCACCCGCCAGGCCGACCTGGAGCAGGGCGCCTGGCCGCTCGGCGACGAGGCGCCGTTCGACGCGGTGATCGTCACCAACTATCTGCATCGCCCGCTGTGGCCGCATCTGCTCGATGCGCTGGCGCCCGGCGGCGTGCTGGTCTACGAGACGTTCGCAGCGGGGAACGAGACGGTCGGCAAGCCGTCCAACCCCGATTTCCTGCTGCGGCCCGGCGAATTGCTCGATGCGGTGCGCGGCCGCCTGCGGGTGATCGCCTACGAGGACGGCGTCATCGAAGTGCCGCGGACGGCGTTCGTACAGCGCATGTGCGCCGTGCGCGAGGCACTGGAAGGCGCCGGAGCGGCGGCCCCGCCACGCTATCGCCTGGACGGCTGATCGCGCGGCGCGACGTGGCCGCCATGTCGGCGCACAAGCGGGTCAATGCGTTGATCCACTTGGTGTTTGCCCCGGTAGGCAGGGATTGCCGGTGTGCTTCGGCGGCCAATTCGTATCCGGTACAATCCCGCTATTCGAAATCTCGAAAACCATACGAGCTATGACACAGATTACCGGCAGCATCGTCGCCATCGTGACGCCGATGCAGGAGGACGGCAGCCTGGATTACCCCGCGCTGCGCAGCCTGATCGACTGGCACGTCGCCGAGGGCACCGATGGCATCGTGATCGTCGGTACCACGGGGGAATCGCCTACCGTGTCGGTCGAGGAGCATTGCGAGCTGATCCGGGTCGCGGTCGAGCAGGCCGCCGGGCGTATCCCTATCATCGCCGGGACCGGCGGCAACTCGACGCGCGAGGCGATCGAACTGACCGCGTTCGCCAAGCAGGTTGGCGCCGATGCGTCGCTGCAGGTCGTGCCGTACTACAACAAGCCGACGCAGGAAGGGATGGTCCGGCATTTCCGCACGATCGCGGAAGCGGTCGACCTGCCGGTGCTGCTGTACAACGTGCCGGGACGTACCGTCGCCGACATGAGCAACGACACCATCCTGCGCCTTGCGCAGGTGCCGGGCATCGTCGGCGTCAAGGAGGCCACCGGCAATATCGACCGCGCGGCCCAGCTGATCAAGGACGCGCCGGAAGGCTTCGCGATCTACAGCGGCGACGATCCCACCGCGGTGGCGCTGATGCTGCTGGGCGGCCACGGCAATATCTCGGTGACCGCCAACGTGGCCCCGCGCAAGACGCACGAGCTGTGCGTCGCCGCGCTCAAGGGCGATGCGATCACGGCGCGCCGCCTCCATATGGAATTGATCGCGCTGAACAAGGCGCTGTTCATCGAGGCCAACCCGATCCCCGTCAAGTGGGCGCTGCAGCAGATGGGCAAGATGGCCGGCGGCATCCGCCTGCCGCTGACGCCGCTGTCGTCCGAGCACCACGAGACCGTGCGCCGCGCGCTGGCCGGCGCCGGGCTGCTCGCCTGATCGTTCCGATTTTTCTTTCGCGCCAAGCGGTCATTCCCTTCACTAGGATTGCGTGTCAATGAAACTCAAGCTTAACCGCCATGGCGTGCCGCAAGGCCGCCGTGCCGCCCTGGTCTTGCCGCTGCTCGCCTTCGGCATGATCGCTGGCTGCAGCACCGTCAACGACATGATGCAGGCCGACAAGATCGACTACAAGTCGGCCGCCGCCGCCAAGCGGACCTCGACGCTCGAGGTGCCGCCGGACCTGACCAAGCTCGACGGCGACCGCCGTTATTCGGTCCCCGAGCAGGCCGGTACGACGTTGTCGGGCTACCAGCAGGCCACCAGCACCCAGCCCAAGGTCGCCGGCACCAACGTGCTGCCGTCGGCGGAAGGCATCCGCGTCGAGCGCGACGGCAACCAGCGCTGGCTCGTCATCAGCAACGGCATGGCGCCGGACCAGCTGTGGCAAACCATGCGCGAGTTCTGGCAGGAGAACGGCTTCCTGCTGGTGCAGGACTCGCCCGAGACCGGCATCATGGAAACCGACTGGGCCGAGAACCGCGCCAAGATTCCGCAGGACTTCATCCGCAACACGATCGGCAAGGTGTTCGACAGCCTGTACTCGACCTCGGAGCGCGACAAGTTCCGCAGCCGCGTCGAGAAGGGCCAGAACGGCAACCTCGAAGTCTTCATCAGCCATCGCGGCGCCAAGGAAGAGCTGACCGGCCTGGACAAGTCGCAGACGGTGTGGACGCCTCGCGCGGCCGATCCCGAACTGGAGGCCGAATTCCTGTCGCGCCTGGCGCAGCGCCTGGGCGTGCAGAAGGAACAGGCCGACCGCATGGCCAAGAACGGCACGCTGCCCGCACCGGCTGGCGCCGCCAAGCCGGCCGCGCCGGCCGACGCCGGCGCCGGCAAGACCGCGGCCGCGGCGGCTTCGGCCAGCTATCTGACGCAGGTCAACGGCGCGCAGGCACTGCAGCTGCCCGAGCCGTTCGACCGCGCCTGGCGCTCGGTCGGCCTCGCGCTGGACCGCGTCAACTTCACGGTCGAAGACCGCGACCGCGGCCAGGGCCTGTACTACGTCCGCTATGTCGATACCCGTGACACGGTCAACGACAACCGCGGCTTCTTCTCCAAGCTGTTCACGCGCAGCGGCGGCGATGCCGCGCGCCAGGCCAAGAAGTATCGCGTCGCGCTGAAGGGCAGCGGTTCGGGCACCACCGTCACCGTGCTGAACGACGCCGGGCAGCCGGAGTCGACCGAGATCGCCAAGCGCATCCTGACGCTGCTCGACGAGCAGCTGCATTGAGCGCCGCCTTGCGCGCTGCATTGAGCGGACCTGCGATGCCGGATCGGCGCGCCGCCGTGGCCCGTCCCGACAAGGGGCGGGCGCGGCGATGATGCGGTTCGGCTTTCTGGGCAGCGGCAGCGAAGGCAATTCGCTGCTGATCGAATCCCGCGATGGCGCCAGCGTGACCCGCGTGCTGCTCGACTGCGGCTTCGGCCTGCGCGAGACCGCGCGGCGGCTCGAGCGGCTTGGCGTGACCCCGGACGGGCTCGACGCGGTGCTGGTCACGCACGAGCACGGCGACCATGTCGGCTCGGCCTATGCCTTTGCCGCGCGGCATGGGCTGCCGGTCTTCACCACGCATGGCACCTGGCTCGCGACCTCGCATCTGCGCGGTGCCGACAAGGCCGATGTGCGTGTGATCGGCGCCGACTACACGTTCGAGATCGGCAATCTGCAGGTATTGCCCTACACGGTGCCCCACGATGCGCGCGAGCCGGTGCAGTTCGTGCTGTCCGATGGCGATGCACGGCTTGGCGTGCTGACCGACGCGGGAATGGAGACGCCTTATCTGGTGGCCCGTCTGGCGGGCGTCGATGCGCTGGTGCTCGAGTGCAATCACGACCGCGAGATGCTGCGCAACTCGGTGTATCCACCTTCGCTGAAACGGCGCATCGGCGGCGACTTCGGCCATCTGGCCAACGAGGTGGCCGCGGCGATCCTGGCGCGCGTCGCGCACAGCGGCCTCGGCCGCGTGGTTGCGGCCCATCTGAGCCAGCAGAACAACACGCCGGCGTTGGCGACCGGCGCGCTGGCGGCGGCGCTCGGCACGGTGGCCGACGATATCCTGGTCGCGGACCAGTACGAGGGCCTGGGCTGGCAGGCGGTGAAGGGATCGATCTGAAGCGATCAGACCAAGGGGCTAGCCGGCCGCGGCGGCGCGGCCCGGCGAGCGCCCATAAAAAAAACCGGCCCGAAGGCCGGTTTTTTCGTTCGGGCGAACGCTTACTTGGCTTCCGCAGCCGAAGCGTCAGCGGCCGGAGCCGAGGCGTCAGCAGCCGGGGCCGAAGCGTCGGCAGCCGGAGCAGCAGCGGTGTCAGCAGCCGGAGCCGAAGCTTCGGTAGCCGGAGCGGTAGCAGCCGGAGCAGCGGTGTCAGCTGCGGGAGCGGCTTCTTCCTTCTTGCCGCAAGCGGCCACGGCAACAGCAGCCAGCAGGGAAGCGATCAGGAGAGACTTCTTCATTGTTCGTCCTTTAACTTGTAATAGAAAGAAAAACAGGCGATGAATAATTACCGGTAATTATCGCTCGTGAACTTCAATTTAATGGCTCTCCCCGGTGCCGTAATTGCTTTGGTCCACAGTACGAGCCAGCTGGCGATTATATCCACGTTTTCCCGGCTTGTGTAGCGGCGTCATTTGCTGACCACACTGTTACGCATTATTACATCGCAGCCGGTGCCAGCTGCAGCCAGCCCTCCAGCGTCCAATGGTGAAAAGTCTCCATCAACTCGGGCAGGTCGGCGCATTGCGCGACCTCGGCGGCGGTCAAATGGCGTCGATCGGCCAGCCGGCGCAGCCAGCCGGCCAGCTCGCCCGGCACCTCGTAGGCCTCGCCATTGAGGAAGAAATGGCTGCGGTCGTATAGCGCGATCGAAGCCGGCGCCAACACAATGCCGTGCGTTCTCGCCAGTTTCGCGTATTTTCCGGCGGCGATTTGCGGAACCTCGGCGAACTCCACGCCGGGCTTCGGTTCGGACAGATGGGTGCCGATAAACTCGGACACCATGTCATTGGACCAGCGCAACGCCTGCAGCCGTTGCGCAACGGCGCGGGCGAGATCCGCCGGCAGTTGCGCGGGGCGCGAAGTGGCTGCCTGACCGGGATCGGCATAACGCCCGGACAACGCTTCGTTGTCTTCCACGGTTTCCGACAGCCACGCCAGAAAATGGCCCGCCAGCTCTCGATAGGCCGGCGCGCGGAAGCCGATCGAGCAGGTCATGCACTCGCCGTCGGCGACGCCATCGTGGGCGTATTGCGGCGGCAGGTACAGCATGTCGCCCGGCTCCAGCACGAACTCCTGTTCCGCTTCGAATTCGGCCAGTATCTTTAATGGAAGATCGGGCACTAGGTCGAGCCGGTCCTGCGACGAGATGCGCCAGTGGCGCCGGCCCGAAACTTGCAGCAGGAACACGTCATAGGAGTCGAAGTGCGGACCGACACCGCCGCCGTCGGTGGCATAGCTGACCATCACATCGTCCAGGCGTGCATCGGGAATGAAGCGGAATTGCCCCATCAGCGCTGCCGCCGCGCTATTGTGGAGGTTCACGCCCTGGACCAGCAGCGTCCATTGGCGCGCCTTGGCGGGCGGCAGGTTGTCGGCGGCAAAGGGGCCGTGCGCCAGTTTCCAGCGGTTGCGGAAGTGGGTGACCAGCCGCGACTCGACGTCGTCGCGGTCGGCCAGCTCGAAAAGCGCTTCCCGCGAGACTGGGGGCACGATATCAGGGATGGCTTGTCGAACCAGCAGGGGTTTGCGGTGCCAGATATCACGCATGAATGCGGCGGGCGTCATGCCCCCGAGCAGCTGAAGTGGCGCATCCGGATCCACCGGGCCGCGGGGCAGGGCCTGCGCGTATAATGCGGAATCGTTCATGGAGTGAAGAATTGAAAATCGCGAAGAACACGGTTGTGTCCGTGGTGTACAAGCTGTCGGATGCGCAGGGCAATCTGATCGAAGAATCGGATGAGCCGATGGTCTACTTGCACGGCGGCTATGATGGCACGTTCCCCAAGATCGAGGAAGCACTCGACGGTCATGCCGCAGGCTTCGAGACGCAGTTGCAGCTCGAGCCCGAGGATGCCTTCGGCGACTACGACGCCGAACTGGTCAAGGTCGAGCCGCGCGATCGTTTTCCCGAGCCGCTGGAAGTCGGCATGCAGTTCGAAGGCGTGCCCGAAGACGGTGACGAAGAGGATTCGGTGATCTATACCGTTACCGATGTCGCCGAGGACAAGGTGGTGCTCGACGGCAATCATCCGCTGGCCGGCATGGCGCTGCGTTTCTGGCTGAAGGTCTCCGAGGTCCGCGAAGCGACCGCCGAAGAAGTGGAGCACGGCCACGCGCACGGCGCGTCGGGCATCGAGGTGGTCGACGAAGACGAGGACGACGACAGCCCGCGCACGCTGCACTGATCGGCGTATGGATCCATTGAACGGAAAAGCCGGCATTGCCGGCTTTTTCGCTTTCCGGGGGACGAAGTTTCCGCGCTAGTTCTTGCCCGCGCCGTCCTGCAGCGCGACCGAGAACAGCGAACGCGAATCGGGCGAGATCGTCAGTTCGGTCCATTGCTTCGGCGAGCCCACCGGCAGCGCGACGCGCGTGAAGCTGCGGATCGTCTTGCCCTTCGCATCGCGCAGCGGCGTATCGATGCCGAAGCCGCCGATGCTGCTGTGGATCAGCAGCACCTGTCCGCGATAGTCGCTGACCAGCTCGCGCAACTGCCGTTTGAATTCAAGATAGCCGTCGCGCTTGCGATGGCGCAGGAATCCGTCGAGCAGCGTGGGCTTGCCGCGCTTCTCCCAGCCGTTGCCGAACAGCGGATCGCCGTGGATCACCAGCACGATGCCGTCGAGCGATTCCTGTTCGGCGACCGAGAACGCGCGCGCCAGCCATTGCCGGTTGGCTTCGCGGCGATCCTCGAATTCGCCGTTGCGGCCGGCCTCGGTGCGATAGTGGTTGTTGTCGTCGGGCACGTTCATGCCGACCAGCAGCACCTTGCCCGCGGTCCACCGAACGTTCTCGCGATAGCTGCGGAACTTGGCCTGATCCGATTGCCGGATCAGCCGGAGCTTGCGCTGGCCCAGCGAATCGTCGTCCGGGAAGGCCAGCTCGCGCAGCCGCGCCAGCCGCTCGTCGGGATCGAAGCTGCCGTTGACCGCCTGCTCACACTCTGCCCAGTCGGTTTCGCCCGGGATATAGATCAGCGGCAGCGGCGACAGATCGAGCAGCCCCAGCCGGCCGGCCAGCATTGCATCGGCGCACGACTCGGTATCGCCCTTGATGCCGCCGGCATGGATCACGAAGGCGAGCTTGCGCTGCGCGAGGTTGTCCAGCAGTTGCTGTGTCGGCGCCTCGGCGTCGGGCCATTGGGGCAGGTCGGCGATCAGTGCGATGCGGACCAGTCGCGAGTCGACAGCCTTGCCGCCTTTGCCGTCGGCCTTGCCGCCGGCTGCCTGCGATTTGGCGGCGACCGGCTGCACGGCGGCGGCGCTCTGCGTGCACCACGCGCCCAGCAGCGCCGCCGCCATCGCAATGGCCAGCAGCGGTCGGCACGACAGGGCCCGGCGGCGCACGCTTGCCATCGTCATGCCGGCTGACCGGATTCCTCGGCCAGCGCCTTCAGTCGATACAAGGCGTCGAGTGCTTGCCGCGGCGTCATGCTGTCGGGATCGAGCTCGCGCATCGCCTCGTTCAGCGCATCGTTGGCCGGCGCAACGGAAGCGGAGGCGCCATCGTCGCGGACATCGTCATCGTCAGCCGTGGGCACCGCCGGCGCCGCGAACAGATCCAGCTGCGGCGTCGGCGTGGCGTCGGTCGATTGCTGCTCGAGCCAGGCCAGATGCTTGCGCGCGGCGCGGATGACCGGTTGCGGCACGCCTGCCAGTTGCGCGACCTGCAGGCCGTAGCTCTGGCTGGCCGGGCCGTCCTGCACCGCGTGCAGGAAGACGATGCCGTCGCCATGCTCGACCGCGGACAGATGCACGTTGGCCGCCTGCGGAAATTCCTGCGGCAGCTGTGTCAGCTCGAAATAGTGCGTGGCGAACAGCGTGTGGCTGCGGTTGTGCGCGAGCAGATGACGGGCGATCGCCCATGCCAGTGCCAGGCCGTCGAAGGTCGACGTGCCGCGGCCGATCTCGTCCATCAGCACCAGGCTGTGCGGCGTCGCGTTGTGCAGGATCGCGGCGGCCTCGGTCATCTCGACCATGAAGGTCGAGCGGCCGCCGGCCAGGTCGTCGGCGGCGCCGATGCGCGTGAAGATCCGGTCGATCGGCCCGACCGTCGCGCGCCGCGCCGGCACATAGGCGCCGACGCAGGCCAGCAGCACGATCAGTGCGGTCTGGCGCATGAAGGTCGACTTGCCGCCCATGTTCGGGCCGGTGATCAGCAGCAGCTTGCGCGCCTCGGTCAGCTGGCAGTCGTTGGCGATGAACGGCGTCGATTCCGCGGCCAGCTGACCCTCGACCACCGGATGACGGCCCTGCACGATGTCGATCACGTTCTCGTCGACGCGCTCGGGGCACGACCAGTCCAGCGTGCGCGCCCGTTCGCCCAGCGCGGCCAGCACGTCCAGCCGCGACAGCGCCGCCGCGACCCGGCGCAGCTCGCCGATATGCGGCAGCAGCAGTTGCAGCAGACCTTCGTACAGCTGCTTCTCGCGCGCCAGCGCACGGTCCTGCGCCGACAGCGCCTTGTCCTCGAAGGCCTTCAGCTCCGGCGTGATATAGCGCTCGGCGTTCTTCAGCGTCTGGCGCCGGCGATAGTCGTCGGGCACCTTGTCGGCCTGGCCGTTGGTGACCTCGATATAGAAGCCATGCACGCGGTTGTATTCGACGCGCAGGTTGGCGATGCCGGTGCGGGTGCGTTCGCGCGCTTCCAGGTCGATCAGGAACTGCCCGCAGTTCTCGGAGATATCGCGCAGCTCGTCGAGCTCGGCGTCGTAGCCGCGGGCGATCACGCCGCCATCGCGCACGGCCGTCGACGGCTCCGGTGCGATCGCGCGCGCCAGCAGGTCCAGGCAGTCCTGCGGCACCGCGAGCTCCGCCAGCGTCTGCGCCAGCAGCGGGGCGGTGTCGTCCGGGGTCACGCAGGCCTGCACGTCGGGCAGCGCCGCCAGCGTATCGCGCAGCGACGACAGGTCGCGCGGACGCGCGCTCAGCAGCGCCAGCCGGGCGGTGATGCGCTCGACGTCGGCGAGCCGGCGCAGGCGCGCGCGCAGCGTGTCGACGTCCTGCGCCAGCAGCGCGCCGATGGCCTGCTGCCGTGCCTGGGGAATCGACCGCTCGCGCAGCGGATGGTGCAGCCAGTGGCGCAGCAGCCGGCTGCCCATCGCGGTGGCACAGGTATCGAGCAGCGAGAACAGCGTCGGCGCTTCGCCGCCGCGCAGCGTCTCGGTCAGTTCGAGATTGCGGCGCGTGGCGGTGTCCAGGCCAACGAATTCGGTTTCGTGTTCGACCGTGACGCCCTGCACATGGCGCAGCGACTGGCCCTGCGTGCTGGCCGCATAGTTCAGCAGCGCGCCGGCCGCGCCGAGTGCTGCGCCCAGCGGGCGGCAGCCGAACGGATCGAGACTGGCGACGCCCAGTTGCTCGCGCAGGCGACGCGCGCCGGCATCCTGGTCGAAGTGCCACTCGGGCAAGCGGGTGCGCGCGCACGGATGCGCCGGCAGTTCGATGCCATCGGTGTGCAGCAGCTCGGCGGGGCGGATGCGCTCCAGCTCCCGCGCCAGTTGTGCCGCCTCGCATTCCATCAGCCGCAGTTCGCCGCTGGCGAGGTTGAGCCAGGCCAGCCCGGTCTTGCTGACGCCGCGCCGCATCGTTTGCTGGTGCACCGCCATCAGGAAGGTATCGGCCTTGTCAGGCAGCAGCGCCGCATCGGTCAGCGTGCCGGGAGTGACGATCCGGACCACCTTGCGCTCGACCGGGCCCTTGCTGGTGGCCGGATCGCCGATCTGCTCGCAGATCGCCACCGACTCGCCCTGCTTGACCAGCTTGGCCAGGTATTGGTCGACCGAATGGAAGGGGATGCCGGCCATGCGGATCGGCACGCCGTTGGAGCTGCCGCGCGCGGTCAGCGTGATGTCGAGCAGCCGCGCGGCCTTCTCGGCGTCGTCGTGGAACAGCTCGTAGAAATCGCCCATCCGGTAGAAGAGCAGGGTGTCCGGATGGTCGGCCTTGATGCGCAAATATTGCTGCATCATCGGCGTGTGTTTTTCCGCGGTACCAGCCGATGCGCTGGCGGCCGCGGTAGTTGGCAGGTCTTCGGACATGCAATCCTCTCGGCGGGCCGCTGCAGACGGGCAGCGGCCGGGTTCGGAGCGTGCGCGAGGCCGTGGGCGTCGCACGCAAACGCGCATTTTACTGCGCGTTGCGGCCGGGAACGGAGAGGAGTTGGGGGAAAAACTGTCAGGGATGGGTTAGCGCCCCGGTTCATCCCGGGGCCGACCCCTCAGGCCGCTGGCCCGCCGTTGTCCAGCGAATACGGCGTCAGGAGGCGCACCATCTGCGCGAATGCCTTCGGGTTGCCGGCCAGCACCTCGCCCTGTTCGAGCTGGCGCGCTTCGCCGGCGTAGTTGCCGACCAGGCCGCCGGCTTCGGTGATGAGCAGCATGCCGGCCGCCATGTCCCAGGGCTTCAGGCCGGTCTCGAAGAAGCCGTCCAGCCGGCCGCAGGCGACGTAGGCCAGGTCCAGCGCGGCGGCGCCGGGCCGGCGCAGGCCGGCGCAGTTCTGCGTCATCAGCGCAAACACTTCGACATAGGCCTCGAGGCCGTCCAGGTCACGGAAGGGGAAGCCGGTGCCGATCAGGCAGTCGGCCAGCTTGTCGCGGCGGCTGACGCGGATGCGGCGGTTGTTCAGGAAGGCGCCGGCGCCCTTGGTCGCGGTGAACAGCTCGTCGCGGGTCGGGTCGTAGACCACCGCCTGCACCGGCGAACCCTTGTGCAGCTGGGCGATCGACACGCAGTATTGCGGGAAGCCGTGGATGAAATTCGTGGTGCCGTCGAGCGGGTCGATGACCCAGGTGTACTCGTGGCCTTCCTCGCCCTCGCGCCAGGACTGGCCGGACTCTTCCGCTAGAATGCCGTGTTCCGGGTACGCCGTGCGGATGATCTCGATGATCGCGGCCTCGGCGGCGCGGTCGACCTCGGTGACGAAATCGTTGTGCTGCTTGCGCGAAACACGCAGGAGATCCACGTCCATCGACGCGCGGTTGATGATGGAACCGGCCTTGCGGGCGGCCTTGATGGCGATATTGAGCATCGGATGCATGAATCTCTCCAGGACGCCGGAAAGCGGGCAGCGCTGCGGACGGCATGGCGCGCGCGGCTCCCGGCGGACAACACAACGGATTGTAGAAGAACGGGCGCGCTGGCCCTGGCTGCGCTGGCCGGCATCGATGCCTTGGCCGGAGCGGCGGAGCGGCGCGCCAAATAAATTGAACCCCGCATTGTATAGGAACCCGTCAATGGACACGAGCAAGCACGCAAACGAGGCCCCGGGCGCCCCGCAGCAGGCCCTGGACGCCGCGTTCGCGCGCGTGCGCTTCGTGCTGGTCGAGACCAGCCATCCCGGCAACGTCGGCTCGGTGGCGCGCGCCATCAAGACCATGGGCTTCGGCGGCCGGCCCGGGACGCTGGTGCTGGTGTCGCCGCGGGAGCCGGCCGTGCGCGAGCATCCGGAAGCCGTCGCGCTGGCCAGCGGTGCCGACGACGTGCTGCGGGCCGCGCTTGTGGTCGATGATCTGGAGGCGGCGCTGGCCGGCGCGTCCTATACCGTCGCGATGACCGCGCGCCAGCGCGAGTTCGGGCCACCGCGGCTGCTGCCGCGCGAGGCGACGGCAAAGGCCAGCGAGCACCTGCTGGCCGGCGCGTCCGGCATCGAAGCGGAAACCGCCGAGCCGGCCGATATCGCGTTCGTCTTCGGCAACGAGCGCTTCGGCCTGCCCAACGAGGCCGTCGATCGCTGCTCGGTGGTGACCCATATCCCCGCCAATCCGGCCTACGCCTCGCTGAACCTGGCCCAGGCGGTGCAGCTCGTCGCCTACGAGATGCGGCTGGCGCTGCTGCAGGAGCGCGCGGCGGTGCCGAGCGATATCGGCTATGCTGGGCAGGCCGCCACGGCCGAGCAGATCGAGGCGATGTTCGTGCATCTGCAGCAGGGCCTGGAGGCGATCGGCTTTCTGGATCCGGCCCATCCGAAGAAGCTGATGCCGCGGCTGCGGCGGCTGTTCGCGCGCAGCGGGCTGGAGCAGGAGGAAGTCAATCTGCTGCGCGGCATCGCCAAGCAGATGACACTGGCCGGACGCGGACCGCGCGGCGGCGACCGCAACAGCGACCGCAGTGGCAACACCACGGAGACATGACATTGGCGCGAATCGCCGCCTCTTCTCTGGGCACCGACGCTCCTCACGCCTTCCATCGCGAGCGATGTTGACGCCCGCGCCGCGCACGCCCGGGCTGCTCCCGCGCGTGTCGACGTAGCGGCGGGGCAGGTGCGGCGCCCGATGCCCATGACGGCATCAGGGTGCCAAATCTCTTACACTCCCTGCTTCCGTTTTCCCCAGGGCATTGCCCGGACACGACCCCGGCGGCATGCGCGTTCCGATGGCGCGCGGCACGGCGGGGCAATCGCACACGACCAAGATGTTCTCTCGCCTCAAGGAAGATATCGACACCATCATGCAGCGCGACCCCGCCGCGCGCAGCCGGCTGGAGGTGCTGACGTGTTACCCGGGCCTGCATGCCGTGGTGTTCCACCGCTTCGCGCACGCCTGCTGGAATGCAGGGATGCATTGGCTGGGCCGCTGGATCTCGCACTGGTCGCGTTTCCTGACCGGCATCGAGATCCATCCGGCGGTGAAGATGGGCCGGCGCGTGTTCATCGATCACGGCATGGGCGTGGTGATCGGCGAGACCGCCGAGATCGGCGACGACTGCACGATCTATCAGGGTGTGACGCTCGGCGGCACCTCGCTGTACAAGGGACAGAAGCGGCATCCGACGCTGGGCACCGGCGTGGTCGTCAGCGCCGGCGCCAAGGTGCTGGGCGGCTTCACCATCGGCGACGGTGCGCGCGTCGGCTCCAATGCGGTGGTACTGAAGCCGGTGCCGCCGGGCGCGACCGCGGTCGGCGTGCCGGCCCGCATCATCCTGCCGGACGCGCCGCCTTCGCAGCAGGGCGCGCGGCAGGAGTTCTCGGCTTACGGCATCACGCCGAATGCCGACGATCCGGTGTCGCTGGCGCTCAAAAGCCTGATCGACCATGCGGCCAGCCAACAGGAAAAGCTCGAGGCCGTGCAGGCGGCATTGGACCGGCTCGGCGAGCATCTGGAGAACACGCCCAACGATCGCTTCGATGCCAGCGAGCTGCGCAAGCTGATGAAGTAGCGCGATCGCATCAAGCGAACGGGGCAGGACCTCCGTCTTGCCCTGATGGCTCAGTCGAGCTGCGGCAGCTCGCGAAAGCCCTCGGCATCGAGCTGCAATGCCGCCGCGCGCGGATGCGCGCCATCGAGATCCCAATCGGTCAGTACCCAGCGCAGGCCATGCGGCTCGTCATGCCGGGCCGGGCGGTGCGTGTGGCCATGCACCATCGCCGCCGTGCCGCTGTCGCGCAGCAGCGCCGCCACCGCGGCCGGTGCGACATCGCCGTAGTCGCGCGGCGGCCCGGGCCGTTGGCGGCCGGCCTCGCTGTCGCTGCGCAGCTTGCGCGCGATGCCTAGCCGCCACGACAGCGGCAGCGCCAGAAACAGCCGCTGGATCCAGGCTTTGCGGGTCCAGTGCCGGAAGCGCATATAGCGCGTGTCGTCGGTGCAAAGCATATCGCCGTGGGTCAGCACCACGCGGTGGCCGGCGCAGTCGATCACGGTCGGGTCGGGCAGCAGCGTGGCGCCGGCCTCGCGGGCAAAGCGAGGACCGAGCAGGAAGTCGCGATTGCCGTGCATCAGATAGACGGGCACGCCGCGCGCTGACAGGCGCGCCAGCGCCGCGGCGACGGCGCGCGGAAACGGTGCCTCGCGCTCCTCGTCGCCGATCCAGAATTCGAAGAAGTCGCCGAGGATGAAGAGGGTGCGCGCCTGTTCGGCGGCGCGTTCGAGCACGCGCTCGAATGCCGCCAGCGTGCGCGGCATCCCCGGGGTCAGATGCAGGTCGGAAATGAACCACGCCGGCGCCTCCACCGCGAGGACGGAGGCAGCCGGCGTGCTGGCGGCGGGGCTCATCGATCCGGAACGATTTCCATGGGCGAGGGCATGCCGCCGTGAGTGGCGCGCGCTGTGCCGCAAAGAGGCAGCACGCGCCGTGCGGGACGATGTGCCGCGAAGATTTGGCGCACGTTTACTCGAGCACCACCGCCTTCTCGATCACGACGTCCTCGAGCGGCACGTCCTGATGGAAGCCGGCGCTGCCGGTACGCACGCCCTTGATCTTGTCGACCACATCGGTGCCTTCGACGACCTTGCCGAACACCGCATAGCCGAAGCCCTGCGGCGTCGGCGACGTGAAGTTCAGGAAGTCGTTGTCGACCACGTTGATGAAGAACTGCGCGGTGGCGGAGTGCGGCGCGTTGGTGCGCGCCATCGCCACGGTGTAGCGATCGTTCTTCAGGCCATTGCCGGCCTCGTTGTCGATCGGGTCGTCGGTCGGCTTCTGCTTCATGCCGGGCTCGAAGCCGCCGCCCTGGATCATGAAGTTCTTGATGACGCGGTGGAAGATCGTGTTGTCGTAGTGGCCCTTGCGGACATAGGACAGGAAGTTCTCCACCGTCTTGGGCGCCTTGTCGGCGTCGAGTTCGATGACGATGGCGCCGTGATTCGTTTGCAGCTGGACCTTGGACATGGCTTTCCTCTGTTACTTGACGATGGTGGCCGACTCGATGACGATCGGCGTGGCTGGCACATTACGCATGGGGCCGTAGGCAGTGGTCGGCGACTTCTTGATGCGATCGACGGTGTCCATGCCTTCGACCACCTTGCCGAACACGGCATAGCCGTTGCCGTCCGGCTGCGGATAGTCGAGACTCGGATTATCTACCACATTGATGAAGAACTGCGCCGTGGCCGAGTTCGGATCGCCGGTGCGGGCCATCGCCACGGTGCCGGCCTTGTTCTTCAGGCCATTCTGCGACTCGAGCGGAATCGGCGCGCGCGTCGGCTTCTGCTTCATGTCGCGGTCGAAGCCGCCGCCCTGCACCATGAAGCCGTTGATCACGCGGTGGAAGATCGTGCCGCTGTAGAAGCCGCTGTTCACGTATTCCAGGAAGTTGGCGACCGTCTTGGGCGCAGCGTCGGGATAGACCTCGATGGTGAAGCTGCCGGCGCTGGTGGCAAAGCGCACGCGCTCGGCGGCCGAGGCTGCCGGCGCCGAGGAGGGAGCCGGCGCCTGTGCCTGGGCGGCACCGAAGCTCAGGGTGCCGGCCATCAGCGCGGCCAGCATGGCGCCGAGGGCGCCGCGTCGGGTCAGGGACATGGGAATCTCCAGGGATTGGGCGAGGACGATCGGCGGATGCAGGCGGTCGATGGACGCGCCATTCCGGCAATCGCCCCGCATGGATAACGATCACGCCCGCTCGCTGCCGCATGCATGGGCCAAGCGGTGCGAGCCGGGCAATGCTGCGGTCAGCTCAGTCCAGGTCTTCGCGATCCGGACCGGGCGGCCTGGGCAGCGGCGGCGGGGCGATCGGGGCCTGCGGCTCGTCGGCCGGCTCGCGCGTGCGCGGCTGCGCGGCAGCCGGCGCATTGGCTGGGGCCTTGGCCGCCGCCTTGGTGCCGACCGCGGCCAGGCCGGTGCGCGCGCGTGCGTCGCCGGGGTTGCGCTTGAGCGCTTCGGCGTAGGAGCGCTCGGCTAGCTTGCGGTAGACGTCGCCCAGATTGGTATAGCCGATCGCAAAGCCGGGCTTGGCTTCGAGCGCGGCCAGCAGTTCGGCCTCGGCGCGCTTCAGATCGCCCCGGCGCGCATAGATCAGCGCCAGATTGTTGTGCGGCTCGGGCAGTTCGGGATATTCCTGTGCGATCTCGTGGAAGGCCTGCACCGCCTCGTCCTCGCGGCCGGCCTGCGACAGCGCCCAGGCGCGCTCGAAGCGGGCCTGCACATTGCGCGGGTTGGCGGCGATCACCTTGTCGAAGCGCTCGATCGCCTCCGCATAGCGCCGCTGCTGCGCTGCCTTCTCGGCGTCGGCCATACCGGGGTCGCCCGAAGGCTGGAAGCCCTTCGCGCCGGGCGCGGCGCCGCCGGGGAAGCCAACGGACTGCGCCAGCACCGGCGCAGCGGGCAGGGCGCTCAGCAGCGCGGCAGCGCTCGCCACGGCGACGGCGCATGCGCGGCGTACGATGGTGGCGGCGCGGCGGCGCACGGTCATGTTGCCGGGCGTGACGTGATGCATGGCGTCGGTCGCGACGTTGGACGATGGCAAGCTCATGTAGGTGCGGTCCTTTATACTTCGCGGCATTCTAGCAAAGCGCGGCATCGACGCCGACGCGCGAAGGCTTCCGGTAAGATATGGCCTCGCTCGGCGAACCGATGTCGACGCCGCGGCCGCGACGCATCGCCGTGTCACGTCGTCCGGCGAGTCGGCCGGCAAGTCGGCCGGCGCGCGATCGGCCAGTCGCACCGGCTCGCGCGGCAGGCGCCACGCATTCTCTTCGAACACCCCGTTTCATGCATCCACTGAACATCTACAACACGCTCGCGCGCGAGAAACAGCCCTTCGTGCCCATCGAACCCGGCAAGGTCCGCATGTATGTCTGCGGCATGACGGTGTACGACTACTGCCACGTCGGGCACGCGCGCGTGATGGTGGTGTTCGACATGGTGCAGCGCTGGCTGCGCGCCGCCGGCTACGAGGTGACCTATGTGCAGAACATCACCGACATCGACGACAAGATCATCCGCCGCGCCGCCGAGAACGGCGAGACCATCGGCGAGCTGACCGAGCGTTTCATCGGCTATATGCACGAGGACGCGGCCGCGCTCGGCATCCAGCGTCCGGACCACGAGCCGCGCGCGACGCAATACGTGCCGCAGATGCTCGACATCATCGGCAAGCTGGAAGCGAAGGGCCTGGCGTATCAGGCCAGCGACGGCGACGTCAACTACGCGGTGCGCAAGTTCAATGGCTACGGCAAGCTGTCCGGCAAGTCGCTGGAGGACCTGCGCGCCGGCGAGCGCGTCGCGGCCAACGATGCCAAGCACGATCCGCTCGACTTCGTGCTGTGGAAGTCCGCCAAGGACAGCGAGCCGGCCGAAAGCAAGTGGCCGTCGAAGTGGGGCGCCGGCCGTCCGGGCTGGCATATCGAATGCTCGGCGATGAGCTGCGCGCTGCTCGGCGAGCATTTCGACATCCATGGCGGCGGCGCCGATCTGCAGTTCCCGCACCACGAGAACGAGATCGCGCAATCCGAGGGCGCCAGCGGCAAGCCCTTCGTCAACGTGTGGATGCATAACGGCTTCGTGCGCATCAACGACGAGAAGATGTCGAAGTCGCTCGGCAATTTCTTCACGATCCGCGAGGTGCTGAAACAGTACGATGCCGAGGTCGTGCGTTTCTTCATCCTGCGCGCGCACTACCGCAGCCCGCTGAACTACAGCGACGCGCATCTGGACGACGCGCGCCACGGCCTGACCCGCCTGTACACCGCGCTGAAGGACGTGCAGCCCGACACGCAACCGCTCGATTGGGACGAGCCGCACGCGCGCCGCTTCGCCGAGGCGATGGGCGACGACTTCAATACGCCGATCGCGGTCTCGGTGCTGTTCGACCTGGCCGGCGAAGTCAACCGCAGCGGTTCGCCCGCGGCGGCACGGCAATTGAAGAGCCTGGCCGCCACGCTGGGCCTGCTCGGCCGCGATGCACACGCCTTCCTGCAGGGCGGCGCCGACTCGGCGGGCATCGCGCCGGAACAGATCGAAGAACGCATCGCCGCGCGCAAGCAGGCCAAGGCCGAGCGGAACTTTGCCGAGGCCGACCGCATCCGCGCCGAGCTGCTCGAGGCCGGCGTCGTGCTGGAGGACAAGCCGGGCGGCGTGACCGAATGGAGGCGTGCTTGAACGCTGCCGTGCGCAAGACGCCCGGCACGGCGGCCAAGGCCGCCAGGCCGGCGCGGGCCACCGGAGAGCCAGCCATCAAGGCGGCCAAGGCGACCAGTGCGACCAAGGCCACCAAGCCGGCAAGGGTCGCCAAGGCGCCCGCCGCCGGCGAGGTGGCCGCGCCGAAGGGCCGCACGGTGACCAAGGCCGACGGCAAGCCGGCGCTGAAGACCACGCGCGCCGGCAAGACGGCGCTGCCCGAGGCCGCGGCGATCCCGCTGCCGGTCGAGACGGTCGAGGGCGCCGTGCGTCCCGCCTATTGGGACGAGGCCTGCGCCGACCTGATGAAGCGCGACCGCATCCTGCGCAAGATGATCCCGACCTACGGGCCAGCCCATCTGATTTCGCGCGGCGATCCCTTCATCACGCTGGCGCGTTCGATCGTCGGCCAGCAGATCTCGGTCAAGGCCGCGCAATCGGTATGGGACCGGCTGGCCGCCGCCTGTCCGAAGCTGACCCCGGCGCAGCTGCTGCGAGCCGGCGTCGACAAGCTGGCCGCCTGCGGGCTGTCGCGCCGCAAGGCCGAATACATCGTCGATCTGGCCGATCACTTCAAGGCGGGGCGGGTCCATGTCGACAAGTGGGCCGAGATGGACGACGAGGCGGTGATCGCCGAGCTGACGCAGATCCGCGGCATCGGCCGCTGGACTGCAGAGATGTTCCTGATGTTCAACCTGATGCGGCCGAACGTGCTGCCGCTGGACGACATCGGCCTGATCAACGCGATCTCGGCCAACTATTTCAGCGGAGAACCGGTCACGCGCAGCGAGGCACGCGAAGTCGCCGCCAACTGGGAGCCGTGGCGCACCGTGGCGACCTGGTACATGTGGCGCAGCCTTGATCCGCTGCCTGTCACTTACTAGTCTGGCTTCGATAACCGATAGCCGAAAGCCGGGGCACGAAAGTGCTCCTTTCACCATCTTCAGGCGGCGCAAGCGGCGCATACGAGGCGATTTCAGCGCCCGGAGCGCCAGGAAATTCCGGTAGAATGCGCCCCTTCACAGACAGGTACGTGTGATTCAATGAAAACCACCTTCCTGGATTTCGAACAGCCGATCGCCGAACTCGAGGCAAAAATCGAAGAACTGCGCTTCGTGCAGGACGACTCGGCCGTCGACATTTCCGAAGAGATTTCGCGGCTGGCCGGCAAGAGCCAGCAGCTGACCAAGGACATCTACGCCAACCTGACCCCATGGCAGGTGGCCCAGATCGCTCGCCATCCCCAGCGTCCCTACACGCTGGACTATGTGCGGGAGATCTTCACCGACTTCCACGAACTGCACGGCGACCGCGCCTTTGCCGACGATCTGTCGATCGTGGGCGGCCTGGCCCGCTTCAACGGCCAGGCCTGCATGGTGATCGGCCACCAGAAGGGCCGGGACACCAAGGAGCGCGCGCTGCGCAACTTCGGCATGTCCAAGCCCGAGGGCTATCGCAAGGCCAAACGGCTGATGGAACTGGCCGACAAGTTCGGCCTGCCGATCTTCACGTTCGTCGACACGCCGGGCGCATTCCCGGGCATCGACGCCGAGGAGCGCGGCCAGTCGGAGGCGATCGGTCACAACCTGTACGTGATGGCCGGCCTGAAGGTGCCGCTGATCGCCACCATCATCGGCGAGGGCGGTTCCGGCGGCGCGCTGGCGATTGCCGTGGGCGATGTGGTGCAGATGCTGCAATTCGCCACCTACGCGGTGATTTCGCCGGAAGGCTGCGCCTCGATCCTGTGGAAGACCGCCGAGAAGGCGCCCGAGGCCGCCGAGGCGCTGGGCCTGACCGCGCATCGACTGAAGGCACTGGGCCTGATCGACAAGATCGTCAACGAGCCGCTGGGCGGCGCGCACCGCGATCCGAAGGCGATGGCCGCCATGCTCAAGCGTTCGCTGGCCGAGTCGCTGCGCCAGTTCCAGGGCATCAGCGTCAAGGAACTGCAGGCGCGCCGCCACGAGCGGCTGATGGCCTATGGCAAGTTCAAGGAAACCGGCGCCCAGGGCTGAGGCTGATCCCGCCGCGCCCGATTTGCGCGACCCGACCGCCACGCTGACCGACAAGGTCGCACAGGCCCTGCAGGCCGGTGCGGCCTTTGTCGTTTCCGGGGCCGGCCAACACGAGCGGCACGGTCCGAAGGCGGTGGCGGTGGCGCTGTCCGGCGGCCGCGACTCGGTCGCGCTGCTGCATGCGGCGCGCGCCGCGCTGGCCGCCATGCGCGTGGACGACGCGCAGCCCGTGCCCCTGCTGGCGCTGCACGTCCATCACGGATTGCAGGCCCAGGCCGACCAATGGGAGCGCTTCTGCGCGCAGTTGTGCCGCGACTGGGGCGTCGAATACCGCGCCGCCCGCGTGACGGTCGCTCCGGCACATGGGGAAGGGTTGGAAGCCGCCGCGCGCCGCGCGCGCTACCAGGCCCTGACCGAGCTCTGCGAGCAGCACAACGTCGGCTGGCTGCTGTTCGGCCACCATCTGGACGACCAGGTCGAGACTGTGCTGATGCGGCTGTTCCGCGGCAGCGGCGTGCATGGCCTGGCCGGCATGCCGGCGCTGCGGCGCCTCGCCGAGCACCGCGACATCGCGCTGCTGCGGCCGTGGCTCGAGATCGAACGGCGCGACATCGAGGCCTATTGCCAGACGCACGGCCTGCGCTGGATCGACGATCCGTCCAACGACGACACCCGCTTTGCCCGCAACGCGCTGCGCCAGCAATTGCCCGGGCTGCTCGCCGCCTTCCCGGCGCTGCGCGCCAATGTCGCGCAGGCCTCCGCGCATCTGGCGGAAGCCGCTCACGCGCTCGACGCCATGGCCGCGCGCCAGCTGGCGACATTGGCGCATCCCGGCCGCGATGCCGCCACGCTGGCTGAGCTCGACCTCGACGGCCTGCGCGCCTTGCCGGCCGCACAGGGCGACGCGGTGCTGAGGCTGTGGCTGCGCGACCTCGGGGTCCGCGCGCCGTCGGTGGCCCGCCTGGCCGCGATGCGCGCGCAACTGATCGACCATCGCGGCGGCGAGCCTGCGCTGCCGCACGACGGGCTGGTGCTGCGGCGCTTCCGCTCGCGGGTGCTCGCCTGCGTGCCGCCCGGGTCGCCGG